>JBDTBX010000411.1:0-7464 GCA_039923915.1 Nostocoides sp.
ATTGCTCGAGGGCCTGGATCCGGACGCCGTCATCGCGCGGACCGTGGTCGAGACGGCGCACGGCCAGAGTCTGCTCATGCCGGCCGAGTGGGGCCGCTGGTACGGCGTCAAACTGGTCACGATCGCTCCCGGCAACCCCCGGCTGGGCCTACCGCGGATCAACGGCCTCTACCTGCTGCACCACGCGGAGACCCTTGTGCCGCAGGCACTCTTGGACGGCATCGCCCTCACGGCGCTTCGCACAGCGGCTGTCTCGGTCGCCGCGGTCCGGGACAGGCTGACCGCTCTGGCCGAAGGTCGCCCTGACGGCCTGCGGGTGGTCGTGTTCGGTCGCGGACCCCAGGGTGTGGCGCACGTCGAGGCTCTCCGTGCAGCCGTCCCGGTGGCCACCGTCGACGTCCTCGGTCGCGACGACGATCGCGTCCCGGTGGCAGACGCCGACGTCGTCGTCTGCGCGTCCACAGCACGGGAGCCGCTGTTCGACTCGGCTGCGCTCAAGGACGCCTCCGTCGTCATCGCCATCGGCTCGCACGAGCCCGGTGCCCGCGAGCTCGACGCGAAGCTGCTGGCCCGGTCCACCGTCGTCGTCGAGTCGATCGACGTCGCCACTCGGGAGGCCGGTGATGTCATCGGAGCCGTGGACCAGGGCTTCCTCGTCCACGCTGACCTCGTGACCATCCGTCAGGTCGTCACTGGCGATGCCGTGCCCGAGCCAGACCGGCCGCTCGTCTTCAAGGGCTGCGGGATGGGGTGGCAGGACCTCGCCGTCGCTGCCGCGGCATACGAGCACTGGTCAGTCGACAACGGGAGAGGGACGGACCATGAGTGACGAGATCGCCGTCGTTGAGGAGGGCACTGCATACGACAGGCTGAAGTCACTCCCGACCTTCACCGAGCGGATCAGTCTGCGCGAGCAGGTGGCCGACACCCTGCGCGGGCTGCTCATCTCGGGGCAGCTGCGGCCGGGCACCCTGTACTCCGCGCCGAGACTGGCCACCGAGTTCGGCGTGTCCGCCACCCCCGTGCGGGAGGCGCTGCTCGACCTCGTCGGCGAGGGGCTCGTCGAGCCGGTGCGCAACAAGGGCTTCCGCGTCACCGACGTCGACGACGGGGCCCTGGACTCCCTCGCCGAGCTGCGCGCCCTCATCGAGGTCCCGCTCATGACGGCGGTCGCCAAGACGTGCACGGGCGAGGTCGCCGAGCGGGTCGAGTCGTTGCGGTCCCTGGCCGAGGAGACGGTGGCCGCGGCGCAGGCCAAGGACCTGACCCGGTTCGTCACCGTCGACATCGACTTCCACCTGGGGTTCCTTGCGTGCCATGGGAACCCGTATGCCGTCGACGTCGTCCGCGACCTGCGCGGCCGCTCCCGGCTCTACGGGCTGGCGGCGATGGCCGAGCACGGGACGCTGGCGCAGAGCGGTGCGGAGCACGTCCAGATGGTCGACGCCGCCCTGTGCCGGGATGTCACGCAGATGCGACGACTGATCACCGCCCACCTGGGTCACGTCCGCGACACCTGGGCCGGGCGACCGAGCCGGTGAGGCTCACCAGTTGGCGGCCTTGGTGAGGCAGAACGGGTGCCCGTCGGGGTCGCGCAGGACTGTCCAGTCGGTGGAGGGCTGCTCGGCGGGCTTGGTGGCCCCGAGTGCCGTGAGGGCTTCCTCAGCGACGAGGAGGTCATCGACGGCCAGGTCGAGGTGGAACTGTTTGGTGCCGGAGGTGTTGGGCCAGCCGGGGGCCTTCCAGCCCTCCACCCGGCCGAAGCCGAGCCGTTGGTCGCCCTTGACGACCATCCCGTAGTTCTCGTCGGAGTAGCTGACCTCCCAGCCCAGGGCCGCTGCCCAGAAGGCCGCCTCGCCGGCGGGGTCGGAACAGTCGATGGTCGTCATGGCGAGCGTGGCGGGTGGGGACGTGTCGGTCATGAGGGCACCTTTCGTGGCAGATCGGATGTCGTCCCACCCTCCTATGCTCCGGGGATGGGCACTAGAACAAATGCGACAGTCGGCGCCACACCGTCGTCCACGGGTGTGCTGCGACCGGGTGCCTTCGCCCGCACCTTCACCTTCGCCGAGACCGAGGCGGACGAGGGCGCCGCCTATTGGGTGCAGTCGATCTGGTCGGTGACCTGGGCCTTCCCCGGGGGGGAGCGACAGGTGAGCTCGGTGGTGCCGAACCCGTCCATCTCAGTGACCGTCGAGCGTGGCGGCGGGCGCCGAGCCGGTCGAGACGGCGACGGGGTCTGGATCACGGGCGTGGCCACCCGCCGCTTCGACGTCCTCACCGAGGGCGTCGGTGGCGTCGTCGGGATCAAGTTCCGGCCCGGTGGGTTCACCGCACTCACCGGCGTCGATGCTGGCGACCTCACCGACCGGGTGCTCACCGCCACCGAGCTCCTCCCCTCGAGCCGGATGCTCGCGGATCTGCCACTCGACGCGGGGAATGCCTCGGGGGCCCTCTGCGACTGGGTGCGCGCTCGGGGCCGTGGCCCTGACGACCGCTACGACGACGTGACCCGGGTGCTGGCCTGCCTGCGGGATCCCGAGGTCACCCGTGTCTCGGCACTCTCGCAGCGGTGCGGCCTCTCGGTGCGGACCCTGCAACGACTGCTGCGCAGCTACGTGGGGGTGGGCCCCAAGTGGCTGCTCGCACGGCAACGCCTGCACGACGCCATGATCGCCCTCGACGACGGGTATGCCGGATCGATGGCCGATCTGGCGGCCCGCCTCGGCTGGTCCGACCAGACCCACTTCACCCGCGACTTCGTGGCCATCGTCGGCACCCCGCCCGCTGCCTACCGCGACCGGTTGCAGTCCGACCGTTGACCCGACGCGGTTCCCCGCGTCCGCATCACCACCGGTCGAGGTGCAGGACCGTGTCCAGCGGTGCCCGCGGAGCCGGTCGGAAGGTCGACCCGGTGTAGTACGCCGTGGGGACGAGCGCGCCCGTCCAGACGTCGGCGGGCAGTCCGAGCACCTCCTTCACCTCGTCCTCGTAGGTGAGGTGAAGCGTCGTCCACGCCGTGCCGAGGCCCCGCGCCCGAGCCGCAAGCATGTAGCTCCATACCGCGGGGAGCAGCGACCCCCACAGGCCGCTCTGGTTGCCGGCGGGAAGGGCCGGTCCGGCCATCAGGCAGGGCACGACGAGGCAGGGCACGTGGCCCATGACCTCACCGAGGTAGGCCACGCTGTCGCCGACGCGGCCCTGGACGATCGAGCGATCGGGGTCGTCGGCGAAGAGCTTGGCGGCCGAGCCAGAGGAGCTCAGGTACCCCTCGACCGCCCGTCGATAGATGACGCCGAGCGCGGCGCGCTGGTCGGTGTCGGTGACGACCACCCAGTGCCAGCCCTGCCGGTTGGACCCGGAGGGTGCCTGGAGACCGATCTCCAGGCACTCCCGGACCAGGTCGAGCGGCACGTCGCGGTCGAGGTCGAGCCGTTTACGGACCGTCCGCGTCGTCGTGAGCAGCTCGTCGGGCGTCAGGTCGAGGAGATCGGTCACGAGCCCACCGTATGCCGGGCGCTCAGGTCCCGGGGGTGGCGGCCAGTTCCGTGACGGGAACGGAGGGGTCGACGAGCCGGGCCCGATCAACGGACGACCGCGAACGGATCAGCTCCTTGATCGGGTCGATGACGTCCCAGACGTTCATGGCGAGGGCGGCCAGGACGCGGTCGTCAGGGGAGACCCAGAAGGCGATGAACTCGCGGCTGGCGACGTCGCCGCGGATGACGAGGTCGGCGCCGGCGTCGCGCGGGACATCGCCGACGTACTCCATCCCCATGTCGTACTGGTCGGTGTAGAAGTAGGGGAGCAGGTCGTTGCCCGGCGCCGAGCCGGCGATCGCGCGGCCCGCGACCGGGCCGGAGTTGAGGGCGTTGGCCCAGTGTTCGACCCGGATCGGGTAGCCCAGTGCAGGGCTGTCCCAGCGGGCGACATCGCCCACGGCATACACCTTGGGGTTGCTCGTGCGCATGCTCGAGTCGACGACGACACCGCCGTCGACGGTCAGCCCGGCCTCGGACGCGAGCTCGGTGTTGGGTTGCGCGCCGACCCCGATGACGACGACGTCGGCGGGCAGCGTCGTGCCGTCCTTCGCCGTGACACCGGAGACCCTGCCATCGTCGCCGTCGATGCTCGTGACGCCGTCGCCGAACCGGAAGGTGACGCCGTGCTCCTCGTGGAGGGTGCGGAAGACGTTGCCGAGTTCCTTGCCCAGGGCGCCGAGCAGGGGTGTCTCCTGCGGCTCGAACACCGTGACCGTGTTGCCCGCCTCACGTGCGGCGGCGGCGACCTCGAGACCGATCCACCCGGCTCCGACGAGGACGACGTTCCCCTTGTGGGACAGCGCAGTTCGCAATGCCATCGCGTCGTCGAGCGTTCGAAGGGTGAAGACGCCGGTGAGGTCGGCGCCGGGGATCGGGAGCCGACGCGGTCGTGATCCGGTCGCGAGGACAGCGGTGTCGAAGGCGACGGAGCTGCCGTCGTCGAGGGTCACCGAGCCGTCGAGGTCGAGCGCGGTCACGGCGTGACCGATCCGCACGTCGATGTCGTGGGCGGCATACCAGTCGGCGTCATGGAGGAGCGCCGAGTCGGGCTCCTTCTTGCCCTGCAGGACGTCCTTGGACAACGGCGGTCGGTCGTAGGGCAGGTGCGTTTCCTGGCCGAGCAGGATGACGGTTCCGCCGAAACCTTCCGAGCGGAGGGTTTCGGCGGTGCGGGCACCGGCGAGGCCGGCTCCGATGATGACGACGGTGGGCATGCTCCGACCATAGGACGTGGCCGAGATCTCCGACAGCGCGGGTCCCCAAATGCGTTCCTGGGAGCCGGCGGCTCACCAGCCGCGGGCGCGCCACTCCTGCAGGTGCGGGCGCTCGGCGCCCAGCGTGGTGTCGGAGCCGTGGCCCGGATAGACCCAGGTGTCGTCGTCGTAGACATCGAAGACCCGGGACACGACGTCGGCGTACAGCGAGTCGAAGGACTGGCCGGGGTTCGTGGTGTTCCCGACCCCACCAGGGAAGAGGCTGTCGCCGGTGAAGAGGTGGACGTGACCGGTCGGGTCGTCGTAGGCCAGCGCGACGGATCCCGGTGTGTGACCGCGCAGGTGGACGACCGAGAGCGTGGCGTCGCCGAAGGAGATCCAATCGCCCTGCGACAGCAGCCAGTCCGGCGCAACGGGCAGCGCGGCTGCATCGTCGACACCGGCCGAGGTCCTTGCTCCCGTTGCTGAGACAACCGCGGCCAGCGCACGGTGGTGGTCCCAGTGCTGATGGGTGGTGACGACGTTGCCGAGCCCCCCGCCGCCCGCCGCGACGAGGTCGAGAACGGCCAGAGCGTCATCCGCGGCGTCGATGAGCAGCTGCGCGCCAGTTCCCTTGCAGGTCAACAGATACACGTTGTTGCTCATTGCCGAGACCGCGAGCTTGCGGATCGTCAGGTCGGGCAGTTCGCGGACCGAGGCCGGGTCGCCCGGGTGGACGTCGGGTTCGTAGGCCATCACGCAGACTCCGGTCGGAAGCGTCGGCAGCGCGTCGGCATGGACTCCCGACGGGTCCTGCCGGGCGAGCCACATCAGCATCCCGGCCCGCGACCCCGTGACGTATGCCGCACCGTCACCGATCGTGAACCCGTCACCCTCGTCGGTTCGCAGCCGGATCGACGGGGCGTCGTCGAGGTGTTGGAGCCGCTTGACCTGGTCGGCGAGGAGCATCGAGACGAGGTCGGAGTCGAGGTCGCCGAAGCCGAAGCCGGCGTCGAGATCGACATGGTGGTAGACCACCTCGCGAAGCCGCATCCCGGGAAGATTCGCGGCCCGGAAGGTCGGTCCGCCGGGTGTGCGCGCCACGAACGCCTCCGGCGCGGCGGCGATGAGGGCCGCCAGCGCAGAGGCCGCCAGGCCCGCAGTGGCGACCACGTCGTCGACCTGGTCGGCGAGGGGCCGGCCGGCGCCCGCGTCGACGTCGGCATCGCGCGACTCGACGGTGTCGTACATGGCGGTGCCGGTGCCGTCGACGGCGCCTCTCGCGGCCCGCGCGATCGCGTCGCCGTTGCGGGCGAGGTGGGTCAGCACGTGACCCCGCGTCCATCCCGCGCACAAGGACGGCCCGGAGGCATCGGGCAGGTTGCGCGCGCTGCGGAGCAGCCGCTCGGTCTGATCGGCGAGCTGGTCGAGGACGGTCATGGGCTCGACGCTACCCGCGCGCCTCGGCCGCGGCGATGGCGTATGCCGCATCGACGAGCGTGAGGTGGGAGAAGGCCTGCGGGAAGTTGCCGGCCATCCGGTCGTTCGCCGTGTCGTACTCCTCGGCGACGAGGCCCACGTCGTTGAGCAGCCCGACGAGCCGGTCCATCAGGTCGCGGGCCCTGTCGAGCTGCCCCGCGGCGGCATACGCCGAGACGAGCCACCAGGAGCAGGCGAGGAACGGGTGTTCGTCGCCGGCCAGGCCGTCGACGCCCGAGTCGGTCCGGTAGCGCAGCAGCAAGCCGTCACGCATCAGGTCGTGCTCGACGGCGGCGATCGTGCCGACGACCCGCGGGTCGTCGGACGGCAGGAAGCCGACGAGCGGGATGAGCAGGAGCGAGGCGTCGACCTCGGTCGTGTCGTAGTGCTGGGTGAAGGTGTTCCTGTCGGTGTTGAACCCGCGCTCGAGAACCTCCTCGCGCACTTGGTCCCGGATCTTCTTCCAGTTCTCGACCGGTCCCTTGTAGCCGTGCAGCTCCACCCCCTTGAACGCCCGGTCGAAAGCCGCCCAGACCATGACGCGCGAGTGCGTGAAGTGGCGCAACGGTCCGCGGATCTCCCACACCCCGTTGTCCGGCTCCTGCCAACACCGGGCCAGATGCTGCACGAGGTTGCGCTGCATCGACCACGACTGCTTGGACTCCTGCAGGCCCTTGGCGCGGGCCTGCTCCAGCGCGACCATGACCTCGCCGAGGACGTCGATCTGCCGCTGGCCGACGGCGCCGTTGCCGACCCGGACCGGCCCGGACCCGGCATACCCCGGTAGGTGGGCCAGCTCCCGCTCGGGCAGGTCACGACAGCCGTCGACCGCATACATGATCTGCATGTCCTCGGGGTCGCCGGCGATCGCACGGACCAGCCAGTTGCGCCACAGCTCGATCGAGCCGGTATAGCCCGAGACGAGCATCGCATCCAGGGTGAGGGCCGAGTCGCGCAGCCAGCAGAACCGGTAGTCCCAGTTGCGTGCACCGCCCACGTCCTCCGGCAGCGAGGTCGTGGGAGCGGCCACGATCCCGCCGAGCGAGGTGTGGGTGAGCATCCGCAGGGTCAGCAGGGACCGGACGACCGCGTCGCGGTAGGGGCCTTCGTACGTGCACTCGGCAGCCCATTCGGTCGAGAGCCGGTGGGTCTCCTCGATCCGCGCCAGGACATCCGGGGGGCCGGGGATCGGCAGGTGGGACGGGGTCCACGTCATCGAGAACGTGTAGCGCTGCCCCTTCTCCACGGGG
>JBDTBX010000412.1:0-4061 GCA_039923915.1 Nostocoides sp.
CGGCGGCGGTGACCTCGAAGGTCTCCTCGAACATCTTCACGAACTCGGAGAGCTCGATGAGGGTCATTTCCTTGAACGACTCAAGGAGCTCGTCCGTGCTGAGCTTCGCCATGATGGGCGTCCTTTCTCTGTGCGTATGCCGTGAGTGGCGTTGGGTTGGTGAGGCCGGTCCCAGATGGGATCAGGCCTGCGAGTCGCCACCCTCGGCGACGTCTTCGGTGGACTCGGCGACAGGCGCCTCGTCGGTCGACGCGGCGACAGGCGCCTCGTCCGTGGCCGGGGCGACAGCTTCGGTCCCGTCCGTGGTCTCTTCAACGGTCTGCGCGACGGCGGCCACCGGGCCGGACGCCTCGACCTTCGCGCGCAGTGCCTCGACCGCGCGAGCGGCCTGCGACAGCGGAGCAGCGAAGAGGTAGACGGCCTTGCTGAGCGACGCGTTCATGGCGCCGGCGAGCTTGGCCAGGAGCACCTCGCGAGACTCGAGGTCCGCGAGCTTGGCGATCTCCTCGGCCGTCAGGGCTTTGCCGTCCAGGACGCCGCCCTTGATGACGAGGAGGGGGTTGGCCTTGGCGAAGTCACGCAGACCCTTGGCCGCCTCGACGGGGTCACCGTCGACGAAGGCGATGGCCGTCGGGCCGACGAACTGACCGTCGAAAGCCGTGACTCCGGCTTCCTTGGCAGCCAGGTCGGTGAGCGTGTTCTTGACCACGGCGTAGGTGGCGTTGCCACGAAGGGTGGCGCGAAGCTGGGTCATCTGCTTGACCGAGAGCCCGCGGTACTCCGTGAGAACGGCCGCGCTCGAGTCACGGAACTTGTCCGCGAGATCGGCAATGGCAGCTGCCTTGTCCGACTTTGCCATGTGGCCTCCTTCCATGTGTCTGACGCCAGAGGAGACGGTGAGGGCTGCACATGAAAACGGCCCCGGCACAGGGCACGGGGCTCGGGCGCGGACGGAAGGTCCGGATGCCGTGAGGCGTAGCCTGCGCTGGTTGCCGCACTCGGTGCGGGCCTTCGGTCAACCACGTTCGTGGCAGACAACCGGCGGTCTCTGGTCGTCACCAAGGGTACGGGCCGGAGCACCGCTCGACCAAATCGGTCGGGCGCTGCGGGCCGGAGCACCGCTGTGCGTTGGTGGTCAGCCGCGGCCGGCATACGGGAAGGCGGCGGAGGCCTCAGGCCTGCGAGTCCTCTTCGAGGAGGTTGCGCGTGCGGTTGTAGTCGACCTGGATGCCGGGGCCCATCGTCGTCGACATGGTCGCCTTGGAGATGTAGCGGCCCTTGGAGGACGCCGGCTTCAGCCGGAGCACCTCATCGAGGGCAGCCGCGTAGTTCTCCACGAGGGCCTTCTCTTCGAAGGAGGCCTTGCCGATGATGAAGTGGAGGTTGGCGTGCTTGTCGACGCGGAACTCGATCTTGCCGCCCTTGATGTCGGTGACGGCCTTGGCCGTGTCCATCGTGACCGTGCCGGTCTTGGGGTTGGGCATGAGACCACGCGGGCCGAGGACCTTGCCGAGCCGGCCGACCTTGCCCATCATGTCCGGCGTCGCGACGACGGCGTCGAAGTCGAGCCAGCCGCCGGAGACCTTCTCGAGCAGGTCGTCGCTGCCGACGAAGTCGGCACCGGCCTCGCGAGCGGCGTCGGCCTTGTCGCCGTTGGCGAAGACGAGGACGCGGGCGGTCTTGCCCGTGCCGTTGGGCAGGTTGACCGTGCCACGGACCATCTGGTCGGCCTTGCGCGGGTCGACCCCGAGGCGCATGGCGACCTCGACGGTCTCGTCGTACTTGGCCTTGGCGTTGCCCTTGGCGAGACGCACGGCCTCGAGCGGGGAGTAGAGCTTGGCGACGTCGATGTTGTCGGCGGCCGCCCGGTAACCCTTGCTGCGCTTCATGGTTGCTCCTGTTGGTGCGGTGGTGAGTGGAGTTGTGGTGCGGACCGGCGCTGGCCCTCCCACGTGGGACGTGCAGGTGTTCCTGGAGGACGTCTGTCAGGTGAGGACGTCGGTGTCGACGCCCATCGACCGAGCGGTGCCGGCGATGATCCGCATGGCCTGCTCGATGTCGTTGGCGTTGAGGTCTTCCATCTTCTGGGTGGCGATCTCGCGGACCTGGTCGTTGGTGAGCCGGGCGACCTTGGTCTTGTGCGGCTCGCCGGAACCCTTCTGGACGCCCGCCGCCTTCTTGATCAGTTCGGCGGCCGGCGGGGTCTTGGTGACGAAGGTGAAGGAGCGGTCTTCGTAGACCGTGATCTCGACGGGGATGACGTTGCCACGCTGGGACTCCGTCGCCGCGTTGTAGGCCTTGACGAACTCCATGATGTTGACGCCGTGCTGGCCGAGGGCCGGGCCGACGGGCGGAGCGGGGGTGGCCGCACCGGCCTGGATCTGCAGCTTGATGAAGCCGGAGACCTTCTTTGACTTGGGGGGCATTGCGGTGTCCTAACTGGGTGAGGTGGGCCGACGCCGAGGGCGATGACCCGGTTGCCTGCCGAACCGCGAGCTCGCGAGCCTGGTTCGGCACTGTTCAGTGTGGTGCGAGCGGAGCGAGCTCCGCGTCCTTCGGGGGATCACGCGCGCGGAGCTCCCGTGGGAGCGGAGCCCGTGTGCTAAATCTTGGACACTTGGCCGAACGAGAGCTCGACCGGGGTCTCCCGGCCGAAGATGGAGACCAGAACCTTGAGCTTCTGGGTGTCGGCGTTGATCTCGGAGATCGTCGCCGGGAGGGTCTCGAACGGGCCGTCCATGACGGTGACCGACTCGCCGACCTCGAAGTCGACGATGGCCTGCTCTTTGGCCTTGCCCGCGCCACCGGCGGCGCCACCGGCCGCAGCCGAGACGCCGAGGTCGGCCGGCTTGAGCATCGAGAAGACCTCGTCGAGGTTGAGCGGAACGGGCTGGTGTGCGTTGCCGACGAAGCCGGTCACGCCCGGGGTGTGCCGGACGGCGCCCCAGCTCTCGTCGGTGAGGTCCATCCGGACCAGGACGTAGCCGGGCATCCGGACCCGTCGGACCAACTTCTTCTGGCCGCTCTTGATCTCCATGACCTCTTCCATGGGGACCTCCACCTCGAAGATGTGGTCTTCCATGTTGAGGCTGGTGATCCGGGACTCGAGGTTGGCCTTGACCCGGTTCTCGTAGCCGGCGTAGGAGTGGATGACGAACCAGTCGCCGAACTTGCCGGCCAGGTCGTCCTTGAACGCCTGCACGGGATCGAGGTCGGGGAGCACGTCACCGTCCGCGTCGGACTCTGTGGGCTCGTCTGCCGCCCCGGTCGCCTCAACAGTGGACTCGGTCTGGGTGTCGTCGGTCTCGACGTCGCCACCGAACGCTACGGCGGCGTCAGCCTGCGCGCGCTCGTGCAGGTCGCCCTCCGGCGTGACCTGACCCTCAGCAACCGCACCGCGCTCGGTGTCGATGATCACTTGGTCGACAACAAGGGTCTCGGTGGTATCGGGGGTCGCGTCGGGGCTCCCGGAGTCCTGGGCGCTCCACTGGTCGGACACGTGTTGACCTACTTCCTTCAATGACGGGTGACAGATCTCGGTGGGGTGCGGACGGCGAGGCCGCTCGCGGCAGACGGACTGATCAGCTGGCGAAGACGAACGCGACCAGCTTCTGGAAGCCGAAGTCCAGGCCGGAGACCACCGCCATGATGATGCAGACGAAGACGATGACGACCAGCGTGTAGTTCCACAGCTCCGAGCGGGTCGGCCGGACGACCTTGCGCAGCTCGTCGAGGATCTGGCTGATGAACAGACCGAGCGATCCGAAGAGCCGCGAGATCGCGTTGCCGCGCTGGTCGCCCTTGCGACCCTTGCGGCCCGTGCCTCGGGTCGGGGCGCCCACGTCGGTCACGTGTCTGCCTCTCTGTCCTCGTGTGTTCAGCCTGTCGGTGTGTTGAGCAGACCGGGGTGGTCCGCACACGCAGGGCAGGAGGGACTCGAACCCCCAACCGCCGGTTTTGGAGACCGGAGCTCTACCAATTGAGCCACTGCCCTACGGAACGCGCCGATGGGGCGGCGGGTTCCGGGAGGTGGTTCTGCGCTCGCGCTCCGGGCACGCCGA
>JBDTBX010000413.1:0-2749 GCA_039923915.1 Nostocoides sp.
AGGCCGACCTGTTCAACGCCAACGTGCGCCCGGCCATCGACGTGGGTGTCTCGGTCTCCCGCGTCGGCGGCAACGCCCAGATCAAGGCGATGAAGTCGGTCGCCGGCCGCCTCAAGCTCGACCTCGCGCAGTTCCGCGCCATGGAGGCGTTCGCCATGTTCGCCTCCGACCTGGACGCGGCGTCCCGCGCCCAGCTGGCCAAGGGTGCCCGGCTCGTGGAGCTGCTCAAGCAGAAGCAGTCCAACCCGTTCCCCGTCGAGGAGCAGGTCGTCTCCATCTGGGCCGGCACCACCGGCCAGCTCGACTCGGTCCCCGTCGAGGACATCAGCCGCTTCGAAGCCGAGTTCCTCGACGACCTGCGCCGCAACCACAAAGGCATCCTGGACGCGATCCGGGAGACCGGGAAGTTCGAGGACAGCACAGAGGCCGAGTTGACCAAGGTCATCGACACGTTCAGGACCCAGTTCGACAGCTCGGGCAAGGACAACGTCCCGGTCGGCAACGAGGCCGACTCCGGCGACCTCGACCACGACGTCGAGCACGACCAGATCGTCAAGCAGAGACACTGACCACCCACGGGGGGCTCCGCCCCCCGTGTCCCCCCCACAAACCCGCTCGGCCGGGTAAACACCCGAGCACACGGCGTACGGCATACGCCATCTCCACCACGGACACGAAAAGAGGGAGCCATATGGGAGCCCAGCAGCGGGTCTACCGCCAGCGCATCCGGTCCGTCCAGGCGACCAAGAAGATCACCCGGGCGATGGAGCTCATTGCGGCCTCGCGGGTCGTCAAGGCCCGCCAGCGCGTCGACGAGGCACGGCCCTATGCCCAAGCCCTGACCCGGGCGCTCTCGTCCCTCGCGACGCACTCCGACACCGATCACCCGCTGACGACCGAGGTCGAGAACCCCAAGCGCGTCGGCGTCCTCCTCATCGCCAGCGACCGCGGCCTCGCCGGCGCGTACTCCTCGGCCGTCATCAAGGAGTCCGAGCGGCTCGCCGAGCACCTGCGGTCAGAGGGCAAGGACGTCATCCCCTACCTCGTCGGTCGCAAGTCGATCGCCTACTACAAGTTCCGCCGGCGGGAGTCGGCGGCGGCGTGGGCCGGGTTCACCGACCAGCCGACCATCGAAGTGGCCCGCGAGATCGCCGACCGGCTCATCGAGGACTTCCTCAAGGACCGAGCCGAGGGCGGCCTGGACGAGGTGCACGTCGTGTACACCCGGTTCAAGAACATGGTCACCCAGGAGCCGTGGGTGCTGCGGATCGCCCCGCTCGAGGTTGTCGAGAGCGACGCGCCGACCAAGGCCGGCGACGTGGCCCCGCTCTACCGGTTCGAGCCCAGCGCCGAGGCCGTCCTGGACGCGATGCTGCCCCGCTACGTCACGGCACGGGTGTGGTCGTGCCTGCTGTCGTCGGCCGCGTCCGAGCTGGCCGCCCGTCAGCGGGCCATGAAGTCGGCCACCGACAACGCGGAGAGCCTCATCAAGACCTACACCCGGCTGGCCAACCAGGCCCGCCAGGCCGAGATCACCCAAGAGATCAGCGAAATCGTCGGCGGCGCCAGCGCCCTCGCGGACGCCAAGTAAGAAGGTAGAGAAGACAATGACTGCCACTGCCACCGAAGCCACCCAGGAAACGCATCAGGGCGCCGTCGGCCGGGTCTCCCGGATCATCGGCCCCGTCGTCGACGTCGAGTTCCCCGCCGACGGGATGCCTGAGCAGTACAACCTGCTGACCACCCAGGTCCAGATAGGCGAAGAGACCAAGGAACTCAACCTCGAGGTCGCCCAGCACATCGGTGACAACATGGTCCGCGCCATCTCCCTCCAGCCGACCGACGGACTGGTCCGCGGCACCCAGGTCCAGGACACCGGAGGCCCGATCACCGTCCCGGTCGGCGACGTGACCCTCGGCCACGTCTTCAACACCACCGGCGTCTGCCTCAACCTCGAGGAGGGCGAGACCCTCGACGTCAAGGAACGGTGGGGCATCCACCGCAAGGCACCGGCCTTCGACCAGCTCGAGTCCAAGACCACCATGTTCGAGACCGGCATCAAGGTCATCGACCTGCTGACCCCCTATGTCCAGGGCGGCAAGATCGGCCTGTTCGGCGGCGCCGGTGTCGGCAAGACCGTCCTCATCCAGGAGATGATCGCCCGCGTCGCCCGCGACCACGGTGGCGTCTCGGTGTTCGCCGGTGTCGGCGAGCGCACCCGTGAGGGCAACGACCTCATGGTCGAGATGGAGGAGGCCGGCGTCCTCGGCCAGACCGCCCTCGTCTTCGGCCAGATGGACGAGCCGCCGGGCACGCGCCTACGGGTTGCGCTGTCGGCGCTGACGATGGCGGAGTGGTTCCGCGACGTCGCGAAAGTCGACGTGCTGCTCTTCATCGACAACATCTTCCGCTTCACCCAGGCCGGTTCCGAGGTCTCCACGCTGCTCGGCCGGATGCCGTCCGCGGTGGGCTACCAGCCCAACCTGGCCGACGAGATGGGTCAGCTGCAGGAGCGCATCACCTCGACCCGAGGCAACTCGATCACCTCGATGCAGGCGATCTACGTGCCGGCCGACGACTACACCGACCCGGCCCCGGCCACGACGTTCGCGCACCTCGACGCCACCACGGAACTCTCGCGCGACATCGCGTCGCGTGGCCTCTACCCGGCCGTCGACCCGCTCACCTCCACGTCGACGATCCTCGACCCGCAGTACGTCGGCCAGCTGCACTACGACACGGCCGTCCG
>JBDTBX010000414.1:0-6340 GCA_039923915.1 Nostocoides sp.
GCCACCCAGGTCGAGAGTCGACCGATCTCGTCGCACGTCCCATCGACGAGAATCCCTTGTGGCGCAAGGCGGTTGACGACGGTCGCCCAGACGGCCGGAACCTCTGCCTCGGGGTACTGGCGCAGCACGTTGAAAGCCCGGACCATCGTGGCGCGACCGTCGTCGGGCAGCGGGATCTCGAAGCCGCCGTGGGCGAACCGCAGCCCGAGCCGACCCAGCGGTGCGGCGGCCCGCACGCGCTCAGGGTCGATCTCCAGGCCGACGACCTCGACGTCGGGCCGGACCCGACGGAGCCGGTCGTGGAGTTCCACGGCGGTCACCGGCGAGGCGCCGTAGCCCAGGTCGACGACAACGGGCGCGCCCGGTGAGCGGCGCAGGCGCCAACCCTGGACGTCCACGAGCCATCGGTCCACGCGTCGAAGCCGGTTGGGGTTGGTCGTGCCGCGGGTGATCGAGCCCACGGGTCCGCTGCCCGGCATGGCGCGACTCTAACCTGAGCCGACGGCCGCACGCGGCCACGGACCGTCCACATAGAGTGACCGCCGTGGCGTGGTGGCGGCACCGGAGCACGGGCACGGTGAGTTGGAGCATGGTCTCCCTCCTCGTCACGGTCGTGGGCGGCCTCACCCTGCTCGTCAGCATCGAGTTGCCGCACTGGACGCGCGGCGACATCGGTCTCGTCGCGTCCGCACCAGGGCTGCTGACCGTCGACCCGGTCGCCCGGGGTGAGGTCACCCTCGGCAACGGCTACACGGTGGCGATGCAGCCCAGCGGGCTGCGCATCGCCCGCGGCGACGGTGTCATGGTCGACACGGTGACCAGGGGCGGCTTCCTGTCCGCCGTCACGGGGTCGGTGACCGGGCATCGCGAGGACGTGACGGCCGACCTGTCGAACATCCAGATCACCTCCCTGGAGATCCGGGACGGTCACGCGCTCTGGCACGGCACGGCATACGGGGACGGGAGCACGCCCCAGCAGGGTCGCCCGTTGCTCGTCGACGGGACGCTCACCGACCACACCGTCCGGGTCACCTTCACCGTCAAGGGGGTCGACGGAATCGTCCTGCATCTCGACGCGCGGCCGGCCACCATCGGGCGACCGCCGGCCTTGCCTGCTCGCAACCTCCGGCTCAAGGGGTGGTGGGTCACCGGTCAGTCGATTCCATTGTATGACAACGTTCTTCGCATCGTCGTGGGTCTCGAACCGGCGTCGGTGCCCCGAGCCCTCGACCTGCGCCCCGATGGCGTGCTCGATCTGCACGTGTGGGCCGACCAAGCGGTGCTCACGGTCACCACCGACCCGGACTTCGTGATGGGAGACTCCTGAGATGTCGAGGACCACCGAGGAGCTGCTGGGGACGGTCCGGACCTTCCTGGAGGAGTCGGGCATCGAGTGGGAGGCCGGCGCCCGCGACGGTGAGCTCGTCGTCACCCTGCCCGGTGACAAGAAGCTCAAGACCGTCTGCTCCCTCGTCGCGACCGGGCAGGGCCTGTCGCTCTCGGCGTTCGTCATCCGCCGTCCGGACGAGAACGAGGCCGCCTTCTACCGGTTCCTCCTGCGGCGCAACCTGCGGCTGCCGACCGTCGCGTATGCCGTCGACACGCTGGGCGACGTCTACCTCACCGGGCGACTGCCGACCGCGGGCGTCGACGCCGGCGAGCTGGACCGGCTCCTCGGGGCGGTCCTTGATGCCGCGGATGCCCCGTTCAACGAGCTGCTCGCCCTCGGCTTCGTCACCTCGATGCACAAGGAGTGGGCCTGGCGGGTCTCGCGCGGGGAGTCACTGCGCAACCTCGAGGCCTTCCGGTCCATCCTCCAGCGAGACGGCGACCCCGGGCCTGACTGAGGCTGGCTAGGGTGGACGCCATGGCATACACGCTCATCCTGCTGCGCCACGGACACTCCGACTGGAACGCCAAGAACCTGTTCACCGGGTGGGTCGACGTCGACCTCAACGACCAGGGCCGGGCCGAGGCGGTCCACAGCGGCGAGCTGCTCCGCGACAAGGGCGTGCTGCCGACCGTCGTCCACACCTCGGTGCTTCGCCGGGCGATCACCACAGCCAACCTGGCCCTCGACGCGGCCGACCGGCACTGGATCCCGGTGCGGCGCGACTGGCGCCTCAACGAGCGCCACTACGGCGCGCTCCAGGGCCTGGACAAGGCCGCGACCCGGGAGAAGTACGGAGACGAGCAGTTCATGCTCTGGCGCCGGTCCTTCGACACCCCGCCGCCGCCTATCGAGCTCGGGTCGCCGTACGACCAGACCAACGACATCCGGTATGCCGGTGTCGACGTGCCGCGCACCGAGTGCCTCAGGGACGTCATCGCCCGGATGATGCCGTACTGGGAGGGGCCGATCCAAGAAGACCTGCGCGGTGGCCAGAGCGTCCTCGTCACGGCCCATGGCAACAGCCTGCGCGCCCTCGTCAAGCACCTCGACGGGATCAGCGACGACGCCATCGCCGCCGTCAACATCCCCACCGGGCAGCCGCTCGTCTACACCCTCGACGACGACTTCAAGCCGACGGGGCCCGCGGCATACCTCGATCCGGAGGCAGCGGCCGAGGCAGCCGCCGCAGTGGCGAACCAGGGCCGCTAGCCGTACAGGTCCCAGGCCTGCCCGCCGCCGGACCAGTAGAGCGGCCACGTCCCGATCGTGCGGCTCTTGGCGTCCAGTGTCGTCATGGTTGCCGTGTCGTCGAACTGGGAGGTGTTGAACGCGGCGATGCCGTCGGTCAGGGGGAGGGTCGCCTTCTCGCCCGGGCCCAGCTGGACCTTGGCCAGGCGGACCGACGTGGCCCCGGGCGCGAGGATGCCGATGCCCGACGTGCCGTCTGGGGCGCTCGATCCCTGCAGGACGATAGGCCGCTGCTCGAGCCGGGCCGTCGGATAGGGAACCGACTCCTCCAGTGCGGAGACCACCAGGTCCCCGGACACCTCGACCTGGGTGTGCCAGGCGGCGACCGTTCGCAGCCGTGCGCCGTTCGGCAGAGCCGTGATCAGGACGGCCACGTCGGAGTCGGGGGGCGGATAGACCTGCTGGCCCGAACCGTTCGGGCCGTCCTGGATGGGGATGTCGAACACCTTTCCCGGCACCTTGGTCTGGCTGACGGGCGTGACCGAGACCGCCGACGGGTCCAGACCGGTGAGGGTGCAGGCGATGTCACGAGCCCGGATGAGGAGTGCAGCCACGACTTGGTCGGGGTCCCACGCGCCGCGCTTCGCGGTCACGCCAGCCGGGTGGAACAGACCCTGGAGGCCGAGGTCGTTGCTGTAGGGCGCGTAGTGGTGTCCTTCGTACTGGACGGCCATCCCGAACGAGCCCAGCGCCGGCGCGGCGACCCGCCCCAGACCCGCCTCGAGTCGCAGTGGCTTCCAGCCGATCCGGGTGCTCGTCCCGTCCGGGTCGAAGCGCACGGTGCTCGACACGTCGACCGAGGTGACCTCGGGACGGGCCAGGATGACCAGCCCGCCCGGACCGTAGACCGCTGTTGTCACCGCGAGGGGGTCGGTGCCGGTCAGGCCGAACTGGACCTTCTGGGTGTCCGGCGTCCGGCGGGCGGTGATCACCTCGACCGACACCATCGCGGCCTGCGGGTCGGGCAGCCCGTTGGCGTCGGTCCTGTTCTCGTCCCGCTGGGCGCTGACCACGAGGGTGACGCCGCTGACCCGTTCGGCGTAGATCACCCGCTGCTGCGGGTTCACCCTGGTGAGGGCCCGCACCTGGGGGTCGTTGACCAACGACCCGCGCGCCGGCCAGCTCCACACGGCGTTCCACGACAGGGTGACAGGGATGGTCTCGGTGGTGTCCAGGGCTGACGCCGAGGAACTCGCCGCGTCGCCGGCGCTGCTCAACCGGCCGTTGTCGCGCCCGCTGAGCACCGCCGGGCCAGCGATCGCGCCGATCGCTGCCAGGCCGAGCCCACCGGCACCCGCCGTCAGCAGTCGGCGCCTGCGCACCGTGCGGCTACGGCGTGCGGCCACCTCCGGGCTGAGGTCGAGCGGGAGGCCGGCGCGGGCACTCTCCGCGAGGAGTACCCGCCGAAGCTGCGCAGATACGGCCTCGCTCGGCCGGTCCCGGTCGCGGGCCCGGGCGGCGCTCTGGCGCGCATGGGCGATCCGGTTCAGGCCGGTGTCCAGGGTCCGGTCCAGGGCTCGGGCGTCGAGGCCCAGGACGGCCGCGGTGGTCTGGGAATCCACCTGGTCGACCTCGTGCAGGACCAACGCCGCCCGCGTCGCGACCGGCTCCGCGGCATACGCCTCCAGCACGACCGGGTCGAGATCACTGTCGACCTCCAGCCCGTATGCCGCGTGCTCGCCCTCGGTCGGCCAGATGCCCTCGGCATCGGTTCCGGCGAACGCCGGCGCGCTCGCAGCAACGCCGGAGGGACGGACGCGCATGGCCAGCAACCGCCGGACAAGGGCGCTGCGCGCCTCTGCCTGCGGGGCCCCTCGCTCGACGATCTCGGACCACTCGTCCCGCATCGCGGTGAGGGTTGCGGTGGCGACGTCGATGGCGCGCTCGCGGTCCCCCGTGACGAGGTAGGCGAGCCGAGTCAGCTCCGCCGATCGGGTGCGGACCAACGCCTCGTGGTCGTTCTTGGGGTCCGGGGTGGACCGGAGTCCGTCGCCGTTGACAGCGGGCTCGTACGCCCGTTGTTGGTGCACAGCCGTTTCGGGCGCCCCTGCCTCGTCCACCCGGGCAGTCTAATCCGAAAATGAAGGTGACCCTGCGGGCTTGAAGACTGGCCAGTGCCGTCGGTGGGCGGGTTAGGCGGCGGGGGTGACGGTGACGTCGTAGCCCAGGGCGTGCAGGGCGTTGAGGTGCCGGCGGATGGAGCGTTGGGTGCCGGCCCGGTTGTCGTAGTGGTCGGGGCCCAGATCGATGAACTGCGCGGTGGGGTTGTTCAGCAGGTGCCAGGTGATGACCAGGATTGAGCGTCCGACCGCGACCAGGGCCTTCTTCTTGCCGCGGCGGCGGGCGATGCGTCGGTACCGTTCGCCCAGGAAGGTGTCGGTCTTGGAGGCTCCCATCGCGGCCTCGCCCAGGGCGCGGGCCAGGTACCGGTTGCCGTGGCCGGTGGCTCCGTTGCCTTTGGCTTTGCCGGCGGACTCCTTGACGCCGGGGGCGAACTTGGCCCACGAGGACAGGTGCCCGGCGGTCGGGAACCGGGTCATGTCGACCCCGATCTCGGCGATGATGATCCGGGCTGCCGTGGCGCCGACGCCGGGGATGGTGTCCAAGCGGCCCACGGCCTCAGCGAAAGGGGCGATGGCCTCCTCGATCCGGTCCTCGAGCGCGGTGATGTCGGCGTCGATGGCGTCGATGTGGGCCAGCATCGAGGCCAGCAGGAACTCGTGGTGGTCGGCGAACCGGCCCTCGAACGCCTCCCGCAGCGCCGGCAGCTTGGCCCGCATCCGGGACCTGGCCAGGTTGGCCAGCACACCCGGGTCGCGTTCACCGGCGATCAGGGCGGCCATCATGGCCCGCCCGGAGACCCCGAAGATGTCGCTGGCGACCACGGACAGTTTGATCCCGGCGTCTTCCAGGAGCTTCTCCACCCGGTTCTTGGCCCGGCCCCGTTCGCCGACCAGGTCGATCCGGTACCGGGTCAGGTCCCGCAACCGGCGGATCGGCTCGGGCGGGAAGAAACTGGCCCGGATCATCTGCCGTTCGGCGATCTTGCACAACCAAACCGCGTCCAACCGGTCGGTCTTGGGCCGGCCGGGCAGGTGCTTGACGTCCTTGGCGTTGACCAGCCAGGTGTCGAACCCGGCCGCCTCCAACACGTAGAACGGCGGCTTCCAGTAGTCGCTGGTGGCCTCCATCACCACCCGGGTCACGCCCCACTCGTGCAGCCAGTCGGCCAGGCCGATCAGCGAACGGGTCATCGTGGCGAACGAGCGCACCTCCTGACGGCGGGCCGTGTCGGCGCCCACGCCGGGGACCCGGACGCAGCACACCACCTCGGCCTTACCGACATCCAACGCCGCGACCCGCGCGATGATCAGCGCGTCGTCGAAGACTTGTTCCATTCCATCAGCCTCCCATCACCAATACTGTTGACACGTAAGGGTGCCCGCAGGAACCGAAGGGTAGATGCGAAGCTAATCCGCGTGCTCGGCAACCAGCGCCGGCAACAATGAAGGGCCCAACAGCACGGCTCCCAGCGTCCGACTAGACGACGGCCTCTCACGGCCATAGAGCGACGACGTCAACGGACACCCACCCCCATTTTCAGCCCGGAACGGGCCGCCCACCAGGGCGTAAGAGACTAGATGAGCAACGTGACGCGCATCGTGTCGCACAGGTCGCTGAGCCAGTCTCGGTCCGAGG
>JBDTBX010000415.1:0-2997 GCA_039923915.1 Nostocoides sp.
GACGCCAGAGCACGGTAGCCCAGCGCCGCGCACTTGCCGAGGTAGGCAACGAGGATGATCACCGCCGACCCGCCCAGCCACGGCCCGTAGGAGATCAGCACCCCGATCGCCAGGGCGGTGCCAGGCAGGGCGAAGCCGAGGGTCAAGGCGGTGCCCAGCCGCCGCCGGGCCTCACCCCCAACACCGACGACCACTCCCGATAGCGCCATGACGATGAGAGCCGCAGCCGAGGCAAGTACCACTGTCCGGCCCAGGCTGGTGAGAGCGGTGGCGTCCAGCCCGAGCCGGTAGTTGGTCAGCGACCAGTTGGCCGGCACGGGCGCCAGCCCCGCTGCTCGGGTCAGTGAGGTCGCGACGAGCGAGACGAGCGGCAGCACCACGGTCAGGAGAATGTATGCCGTCAGAGCGGCGGACACGAGGCGGGTCGCCGGTGACGGACGGTGGACGAACCGGCTTCCCCCCGAACCGCTCCGCTGGAGCCCGGCACCGATCCGCCCGAAGCCCCGGTCCGCTCCCCCGATCGCGACAAGGACGAGGATGACCATCAGCAGTGCGATGACGCACAGCCGGGTGAAGGCCGCGGGGGCCACCGACATGGCCAGCTGCTGGTAGGCCAGCGTCGCCAGGGTCTGGTATCCGCCGGCCGAGCCGAGCACCTCAGGCACGGCAAAGCTGTTGACCACACCGACGAGGACGACCGCCGCCGACGCGAGCAGCGCTCCGCGCAGGAGGGGCAGGTCGATGGTGACGAAGCTCCGCCACGGGCCGGCACCACTGGCCCGCGCGGCGCGGACGAGGTCTGGCTCGCGGCGGACGCCCAGAGCCGCCGTGACGATGAGCCAGACGACTGGAACGGCGTCCACCGTGAGCACCAGCAAGATCCCCGGGGCGCCGTAGAGGCCCGGCAGGGTGAAGCCCGCAAGGTGGTCCAGGAGCCCTCCGGAGCCGTAGGCCTGGGTCCAGCTGAGGGTCAGTGAGAACTGGGGCACCAGCAGAGGAAGGGCCAGGCCCAACCGCCACCGGACGGGACTGCGCACCAGCGCCCGGTCAAAGGCCAGGGCCAGGGCGGTGCCGATCACAACAGCGACCACGGTGACCACGATGGCGAGGGTGATCGTGTGCCACAGCGCGGAGCGAACCTCGGCCGTGGACATGACGCCCGCCACCGCGTCGACGCCCCCGCCGACTGCGCCGCGCACCAGGAACACCATGGGCGCGGCCACCAGCGCCGTGACGATCAGCGCCATGACGGCAACGGCGACCGGACGCCCGCGACGGGATCCCGCCGGACGGCTCACTTCACGAACACCGAACGGTACTGCTCGAGCAGCTGGGCCTGGTGCCCGAACAGGGCGGCCCAGTCGGGCGTCACCGTCTGGGCGCCAGCGGGCTGGGGAGGCCCGGGCACCCCGGGGACGATGGGCTGCCAGCCCGTCGCCGCAATGCGCTGCTGTCCGTCCGTGCTGAGCACGTAGCCCAGGAAGTCGGTCGCCGCCGCTGTGTGCGCGGAAGCCGTCGTCAAGGCAATCGGGCTGTAGAGCGCGATCGCGCCGGGCTTGGGCCAGACCAGGTCGACCGGTGAGCCCTTGGCGATGGCCTCCCGGATCCCGGAGTCCAAGGTGATGCCGACCGAGAACCGCCCCTGAGCGACTTGGGTGACGACATCTGGAATGCTCGCGACCTGTCGGGCACCGTTGGCGCGCAAGGCCCGGTAGTAGCCCATTCCCTCGGTCTGGGAGAAGTAGCCGAGAGCCGCGAACGCCGAGCCGGCGAAGGCGGGGTCGGGCACGGCGACCTTCCCGGCATACGCCGGTGAGGTCAGGTCTGCCCAGCTGGTCGGCGCCGGCCGGAGTCCGTGGTGGGTGACCATGACGAGGTACAGCAGCCGGGTCCCCCAGAACTGCGGCGTGCGGTACTGGGCCGGCACGGAGGTTAACCGTGGCAGGGGCCATGGGGCCAGGAGGGACTGGTCGGTGTAGCTCTGCATCGAGAGGGGGTCGGTGCCCCAGATGACGTCGGCCTTGAGGCCCCCGGAGCGAACATCGGCGGCGATGCGGGCGTTGAGTTGACCGGTCGCGGCGCGGAACACCGTGACGGTAGCCCCGGGATGGGCCAGTCGGTAGCCGGCGGTGACCGCGTCGACGGTCTTCTGGGTCACCGAGGTGTAGAGCGTGATCGAGGAGGCCGGGCCCACCGACGTTGCCGACGATGCGTTCGAGCCGGGGGATGCTGTCGACGCGCAGGCGGCAGCGAACAGCACGCAGACGATAGCGACGGCGGTGAGGCAGCGGCGCTCCCAGCGCTGGGTCGTCACGCTCATGCGAGTGCCAGGGCCGTGCCCCGATGCTCGACGCCCGAGTTGGCGATGGCGAGGTGGCGCGCTGTGTAGCGCTGGAGCTGGCGCACCTCGGACGAGGTGAGCCGGTCGCACACCCAGTGCCAGTGGAGGGAGACGACATCGCCGGGGACGAGGTCTCCGATGAACCCGGCACCCGACCGCGCGCACTCGGCGGTCTCGACGACTGGCTCGCCCAGGGCGAGCGTGCGCCCGTCCCAGACGATGGGGCTGGAGCGGACGACGGCCCGGTCGCCGAGGACCGCCTCGATGGTGCCCCACCGGATCCGGCAACGGTCGAGCACATTCAGCGCCGTCGGGGCCTTTCGGTCGTCACGGAGCAGTCCCACCCACGGGTAGACCTCAAAAACGTGGAAGCTGTGGTGCGGGACGCCTCCGGCGACGACGCCCTCGGCCAGGTGCGCGAAGTCGTGCCCGGTGCGGGACCGGAACCGGTCCTCCATCGAGTTGCCGATGTCGACGGTGCTGACTCGGTCGAGGAGCGGACTGCCGATCCAGTAAGCCTCGACAACGCGTCGGTCCAACGGATCCCGGATGCCGGTGCCGCGGGCGATGAGCTCGAGGTAGGGCCACGCGCCGTGGAACCCTTTGGCGAGGTCGACCAGCCCGGCGTCCGTCACACCGGCCGAGCCATACTCGAA
>JBDTBX010000416.1:0-2971 GCA_039923915.1 Nostocoides sp.
GGCGGTCCTCGAAGGTCACGTCGATCCGCTCGTAGCCCTTGGTGCGCATGGCCCGTGCCTGGTTGGCGTACGTCTTCTTGTCGGCCGGCGTGAGCGACACGGCGTCGGTGAAGGGCGTGAGCAGGGCACGGGGATAGAGCTGCCCGGCGCGGACGGCGCTCATCTCCGCCGAGATGACCACGATGACGGAGGCGAGGTAGATGAAGGCGAGCAGGCCGAGGATGAAGCTCACGACGCCGTTGGTTGCAGAGGCGTGCTTCACGACCCGTCCCACGTAGACGACCCCGAAGGTCTGCAGTGCCTGCCAGCCGACAGCGGCCAGGACCGAACCCGGCAGCAACTGGCGGCGGCGGACCGATCCCACGCCGATCCTGAAGCACAGCAACACAATTCCTGTATTGATGATGATCGTGGCAAGGGCAATGAGGACTTTGTGCCAAAGTCCCCAACCGGTCGTCGCGGAGGCGAATGCCGAGATCACCGTCGTCGCCATGACGGCGATCCCGGCGATGACGACGAGGAGGAGCGACCGCAACCTGGCAAGCAAGGGGTTCGGCCGGCTGTTGCGTGGGACGGCCCATACCGTGTTCATCGTGTACTGGAGTGCGTTGCCGACTCCGAGCGCGCCGTAGAGCGACACGAGCCCGCCGACGATGACACCCGTCGTCCCGCCTGACAGGGACTTCGGGTCTCCCAGCTGGCCGCCCACGATCGGGAACTGGCTGAGTGCCGAGTTGAGGACGTCCTGCTGCCACCCGGGGTGGTTGCGCAGGACCACGCTGAGAATCGTCGCAAGGAGCAGCAGGAGGGGGAACAGCGAGACGAACGCGTAGTAGGTGAGCAGCGCCGACAGGTACCCGCCGGCGTCGTCGAAGAACTTGTAGAGGACCGCGATGGGGAACCCCAGCACCGGGCGGCGGCGCTGGAGGTTGTCCACACGGTCGATGAGGCGCACGGGACAGATCATCGCCTATGCCGGAGAGACAATGCCGTCGTGGACTTGCCCGCCGCTCCGTGTCCCGACGACGCCCTCGAAACGCCGGACCGTGCGCTGCGTCAGATGCTCGTCTACGGGACGCTGAAGGAGGACCAACCGATCCACGGTGGCGCGACCCTCCCGCACCTTCGCACCGTGCGCCGTGGCCTGCAGATTCCCGGGCACCTCTTCGACCTCGGCGAGTACCCGGTGGCGACCATCGACCACGAGGCTCTGCGTGGCCAACGGGCCGTGACGACGTCCTTGCGCTGCGACCTCGTCGAGATCGCCCCACCGTCGGCGAGCGACGAGGAGGTGGAGGCGAGGCTCGCGGCATACGACGCGTACGAGGACCCGGGCTATCGACGGGTCAGGATCCCGCTCGACGACCCCGAGTGCAGGGCCGCCTGGATCTATGAATGGAGAGGCGACACAAAGGATCTGGTGCCGATCCCCTCCGGGGTCTGGACCGCCCCGCGGGAGGGCTCAACCGCCGAACAGCTGTGAGGCGGCATGGATGATGACGCCGGCCAGGGCGCCGACGATGGTGCCGTTGATCCGGATGAACTGGAGGTCGCGACCGACGTGCAGCTCGATCCGGTCGGAGGCCTCCTTGCCGTCCCAACGGTCGATCGTCGCGGAGATCACCTCGGCGAGCTCGGAGCCATAGGTGTTGACGAAGAAGGCGACGGCGTCGCCGAGGTGCCCCTCGAGCCGGGTCCGCCAGGCCTCGTCGTCGATCAGGTGCCGGGCCAGGTCCGAGAGCAGCTCGTCGCCGCGCTTCCACAGGTAGGACCCCTCGTCGTCCATCGCGGTCAGCAGCGAGGTCTTGAACGAGTGCCAGAGGGCGACCGCGGTGGCCGCCGCCTGGGGGTGGGTGAGCAACCGGACCTTGAGCTGCTCGGCCCGCTCCATCACCTCGGGGTCGTGCTGCAGGTCGTCGGCGAGCCGGCGGAGCAGGTCGTCGAACGCCTGCCGGGCCGGGTGGTCGGGCTTGTCGTGGATCTCCTGCAGCCAGCCGACGACCTGGGTGTAGGTCCAGTTGATCACCCGGTCGTCGACCCACGGCGGCGTCCACCACGGGGCCCGGTCCCCCATCAGGTCGTGGAAGGTGTTGGGGTTGGCGGCCAGCCAGACCCGCAGGTGCTCCAGCCCGAGGTCGACGACGCCGTGGTGCGACCCGTCGGCGACGACGCCCTCGAGGAGCGCCCCGGCAATCGGGCTGATCGGCTCCTTGGCGAGGCGCGGCAGCAGCAGGTCCTCGACGAAGTCGCGCACCTCGGCGTCCTGCATCCGCACCAACCCGGCCCGCCCGACGCGGCGCAGCTCGACCATCGCCCGGTGCCGGTGCGTCGGCTCGGCGAGCCAGCGGCCCACCCGCTCGCCGACGTGGGCGGCCGCCAGCCGCTCCCGCGCAATGTCCTCGGTGAGGAAGTTCTCGGTGACGAACTCCTGCAGGTTGCGCCCGATCTCGTTCTTGCGCTTGGGAATGATCGCGGTGTGCGGAATGGGCAGCCCGAGCGGGTGCTTGAACAGGGCGGTGACGGCGAACCAGTCCGCGAGGGCACCGACCATGGCCGCCTCGGCCGCGGTGTTGACGTAGCCCCAGCCGGTCCCGTCTCGCACACCCAGCGTCGCGGCATACACGATCGCGGCGAGGACGAGCAGGGAGAGGGCGAGCAGCCGCATTCGCCGCAGACCCGCACGACGGTGTGCGTCGGCGGGAGACGTCGTCATGAGGCTCATGCGGTTGATCCTGCCCTGTCGGGGATGCTGCGCTCGACTCAACGTGCGAGCGCATCGGTTCATCCCGAATCGGCAGTCGTATGCCGCGCACTCGCCTCCCGGGGCACGCGCCCGCCGCCTCCACCCGGCTTCGTAGACTGGTCGTCCGTGCGCTTCCTCAACGATCTGCAGCCCCAGTTCGACCTGACCTACGGCGACGTGTTCATGGTCCCGGCCCGCTCCGACGTGGCCAGCCGGCTCGACGTCGAC
>JBDTBX010000417.1:0-3476 GCA_039923915.1 Nostocoides sp.
CCTGGGTCGAGCTCATCCAGCGGATCCAGAAGGGCACCATCAAGAGCCTTCCGGTGACCAATACCGTCGTCAACGTGGCTCACCCGGACTTCGCCAAGATCCGCGACCTCGTGCAGGCAGCGATCCACCCCCAGCCGACGCCGACGACGTCGCCCTCGACCACGCCGAGCCCGACGAAGACCACCACGCCCGGATCGACCACGACGACCCCTCCGAACGACGGGCTCACGACCCTTGCCGCGTCGTGCTGACGACGCCTCCTCCCGCCCCGAGTTGAGCGGAATAGGCTCAACTCTGGGCGAGTTGCACCGTGTGCACCCCTGATCCCCGCCAGTAAAGGATGACCAGCCACGATGGAGCTCAAACCCACCAGCAAGGTCGCCGAGGCGCTCGCCATCGCCCAGCGCGCCGCTGAGTCCGAGGGCAACGCCGAGATCACCCCCGCCCACCTCGCCAGCGCCCTGATCCGGCTCGACACGCCCCAGGCCGATGCCCTCCTGCAGGCGGCGGGCACCGGGGCGGCGCACGTGCTGGCCCAGGCCGACGCCCGCGTCCGCGCCCTGCCGCGCACATCTGGCGCCACCGCTACGGCGCCGACCTTCGGGCGCGAAGCCCTGGCGGTGCTCCAGCGGGCCGACACCCTGATGCGGGCCAAGGGCGACAGCTTCCTGGCCCTGGACCTGCTCCTGCTCGCCCTCGCCGAGACCGGCCACCTCGCGGCCGTCGAGAAGCGTGGCGCCAAGGACATGGAGAAGGCCATCGACACACTGAGGGGTGGGCGACGGGTCGACAGCGAGACACCTGCCGCGGGTGGCGACGCGCTGGTGAAGTACGGCACCGACCTCACCGCGATGGCGCGCGAGGGCCGGCTCGACCCGGTCATCGGCCGCGACGCCGAGATCCGGCGGGTCGTCCAGGTGCTCTCCCGTCGGACCAAGAACAACCCGGTCCTCATCGGCGAGCCCGGAGTCGGCAAGACGGCCGTCGTCGACGGGCTGGCCCAGCGGATCGTCGACGGCGACGTCCCGGAGTCGTTGCGCGGCAAGCGACTGGTGAGCCTCGACCTCGGCGCGATGGTCGCGGGTGCGAAGTATCGCGGCGAGTTCGAGGAGCGACTCAAGGCCGTGCTCTCGGAGATCGCCGAGTCCGACGGGCAGGTCGTCACCTTCATCGACGAGCTGCACACGGTCGTCGGGGCCGGCGCGACCGGGGAGTCGGCCATGGACGCCGGCAACATGCTCAAGCCACTCCTGGCCCGGGGCGAGCTGCGCCTCGTCGGAGCCACCACGCTGGATGAGTACCGCAAGCACATCGAGAAGGACCCTGCCCTGGAGCGCCGCTTCCAGCAGGTCTTCGTGGGCGAGCCATCGGTCGTCGACACCATCGCGATCCTGCGCGGACTCAAGGAGCGCTACGAGGCGCACCACAAGGTCGAGATCGAGGACGCGGCGCTCGTCGCGGCCGCCTCACTGTCCGACCGCTACATCTCCGGGCGCCAGCTGCCCGACAAGGCGATCGACCTCGTCGACGAGGCCGCCTCCCGGCTGCGGATGGAGATCGACTCCTCCCCGGTCGAGATCGACGAGCTCCGACGCGCCGTCGACCGGCTCAAGATGGAGGAACTGCACCTGGCGCGGGAGACCGATGAGGCGTCGGTCTCCCGCCTCGAGCGGTTGCGCGCCGACCTGGCCGACAAGTCCGAGGCGCTGGCCGGGCTCAACGCGCGGTGGGAGGCGGAGAAGACCGGTCTCAACAAGGTGGGCGAACTCAAGGCCAAGGTCGATGACCTCCGAACCCAGGCCGATCGTATGCAGCGTGAAGGGGACTACGAGAACGCCTCACGCTTGCTCTATGGCGAGATCCCTTCGCTGGAAAAGGAATTGGCTGCGGCCAACGCGGCCGAGGTGGCTGCGGGGCTGAACGCCGACGACCTGATGGTCAAGGAGCGGGTGGGTGCCGACGACATCGCCGAGGTGATCTCGGCGTGGACCGGTATACCGGCAGGTCGTCTGCTCCAGGGTGAGACCGAGAAGCTGCTGTCGATGGAGTCGATCATCGGCGCGCGCCTCATCGGGCAGTCTTCCGCCGTTGCCGCCGTGTCCGATGCCGTCCGCCGGTCGCGGGCCGGGCTGGCCGATCCGGACCGGCCGACGGGATCGTTCCTGTTCCTCGGCCCGACGGGCGTCGGCAAGACCGAGCTCGCCAAGTCGCTGGCCGACTTCCTCTTCGACGACGAGCGGGCGATGGTCCGGATCGACATGTCGGAGTACTCCGAGCGGCACGCCGTGGCCCGGCTGATCGGTGCCCCTCCCGGCTACGTCGGCTACGAGGAGGGCGGCCAGCTGACCGAGGCGGTTCGTCGCCGGCCATACTCCGTCGTCCTGCTCGATGAGGTCGAGAAGGCCCACCCGGAGACGTTCGACATCCTGCTGCAGGTGCTGGACGACGGCCGGCTGACCGACGGCCAGGGTCGGACCGTCGACTTCCGCAACGTCATCCTCGTCATGACCTCCAACCTCGGGTCGCAGTTCCTCATCGACCCCACCCTGTCCGATGCGGAGAAGCGGGACGCCGTGATGGCGGTCGTGCGGTCGGCGTTCAAGCCCGAGTTCCTCAACCGGCTCGACGAGGTGGTCATCTTCGACGCCCTCTCGACCGACGAGCTCGGCCACATCGTCGACCTGCAGGTGCGTTCCCTGGCGAGCCGCCTGGCCGACCGACGCATCGTCCTGCAGGTGACCCCGGCGGCACGTGAGTGGCTGGCGCTCACCGGCTTCGACCCGGCATACGGTGCTCGCCCGCTGCGCCGACTCGTGCAGCGTGAGATCGGCGACCGGCTCGCCCGTGCGGTGCTCTCCGGTTCGGTCCAGGACGGCGCGACCGTGGTCGTCGACCGCGACGACGCGGCGGACTCACTCGTCCTGCGCTGAGGTCACGCGCCCGGTCTGCCGACGATACGGCCGGGTCCGCAGGGCATCTGTGGGACCGGGGCCGCTCGCCGACCGAAGTAGGGTGAGCGCCATGCACCGACGCCTCCTGCTCCTGGGCTCGGTCGCCGCCGTGGCCCTGTTGCCCCTGTCTGCCTGCACGAGCACGGCGAACGGCACGAGCAGCAGCACCGCGAAACCGAATCCGGTCGATGTCCTGGCGGCCGCCAAGCAGAAGTTCGACACGGCCAAGGCCGTCACGATCACGCTGACGAGCACCGACGTCCCGCCCAAGGCGAACGGGGTCTCCGCTGCCCAGGGCACCGGCATCATCGACGCGACAACGCCCAGGTTCAAGGGTCAGGTCACGGCCACCGTGAACGGCCTCACCGGCAACGTCCCGGTCATCACTATCGGCAACGACGCGTACATGAAGTTGTTCACCCCCACCTACACCAAGCAGGACCTCGCCGCCCTCGGGGCGCCCAACCCGTCTGGACTCTTCAACCCGGCCACCGGCATCTCCAGCCTGCTCAGCCAGACGAAGAA
>JBDTBX010000418.1:0-8095 GCA_039923915.1 Nostocoides sp.
GACGGTCGTCGTCCGGCTGGCCGTCGTCTGCGAGGGCCAGCTCCTGGTCATCGACCGGCCCGGCCGCGGCCCGGACCTGCCGTTCCGCGCAGTCGGCGAGGCGTCGGTCTCCGTCGCGCTGACCGGCCTCATGGCTGACCTCGTGGGTTCGGCGTCCGTGGCGCCGCGGTTGCTCGGCTATGTGCGCAACACCGTCAACCGTCCCACGCCCGACTACCCGTGGCCGACGCCGCGTGCGTGCTTCACGGTGTATGCCGCGACGGTGGATCTCTTTGTGGCGCAGCGCCTCTCGGGGTCGTGGGTCAACCATGCCGAGGGCGCATCGGTGCTGACCGAACGACACTGGTGGCCGCTCCTCGCAGCTGGACTGCCGTGAGCACGCTGCTGGCCCTCGTCTCCGACGTGACCTTCGCCGACGGGGCCTCGGCCGATGTTGAGCTGCACGTCTCTCAGACGCCGGCACCCGAGGACGACGTGTTTGCCGCGATGGCGTTCGTCCGCGACGCAGTCGGTGACTTCGCCCTCGTCTACAGCGTCCGCCGCCAGGAGTGGGGTGCCCCAGGCGGGGGGCGTGAGGGGCGCGAAACGGTGCGGCACAACGCCGTTCGCGAGGTCGAGGAGGAGACCGGCCTACGGCTGGCGCCCGACTCGCTCACCCCCATCGGCTACGAGCGCTTCGTCCGTCAGGCTGGCCACGGGCTCTGGCGGCCCGGGCTGGACGTCCTCCAGTCGTTCCGGGCCGAGCTCGCCGAGATCGCCCCGCCGCTGCAGCCCTCCCTCGACGACACCTCGGCCCACGCGTGGGTGTCGTGGGCCGAGTTCGAGCGCCGTTGCGGCCACCTGTTCTGGTGGCCGCTCGCCGCAGCCGTATTCAGCTGAGTCGATCGAGCTCGCGACGGAGGTTGTCGCGGGCGCTCGGGGTCCACTCGGCGTGGGCGTGGTCGGTGGCGTAGATCCGTGGGCGGTCGAGGAACGGCCTGAGGATGGTCGACCGGCCCTTCGCGTAGGCCGCGTCCGGCACCGCCACGTACTCCTCCCGGACCTGGGCGCAGAAGGTGTCGAACCGCTCCGGCGTGGTTGACAGGATCCACAGGTCGGCGTCGTGGAACGCGGCCTCGAGGCAGGCCGTCGCGGGCACGTCGTGCCGTTCGCTCGCCCGCACGAGGTGGTCCACCGTGGCCACGTCGTCGTCGCGGAAGCTCAGCCGTGGCAACGTCTCCGAGGCCAGGTCGGCGCTGAGAGGCTCGTTGCTGCCGGCGTCCGGGACGGCATACACCGCGTCGTGGAACCAGGCGCCGATCCGACCGAGCGCGCCGTCTCGGGCGGCGATCGCTCCGGCCTCCTCCAGCTCCTCCAGGGCCCAGAACACCTCCACCAGGTGTGTCGTCGTGTGGTAAGTCCGGTGGGGCTCGGCCCAGCGGCCGAGCAGGTCGGCGCCGGCCTCGTGGACGAGATGGGGGTCGGCGTCGGGGGAGAGGAGGTTGATGTCCTGGGTCCACCACGTGATGAGGGCCGGCATGGACTCAGTCAAGCAGTCGTCAGGCGTCCAGCGCTGTCGGCAGGTCGCGGGCGTGGACGACGGTGAGCGCCGAGACGGCGCGGGTGAGGACGACGTAGAGCCGTCGCAGCCCGGTCCGTTCGTCGGGCTCGGCCTCGGCAATCGCCGCCGGCTCGACGACGATGACCCGGTCGAACTCCAGACCCTTGGCCACCGAAGCGGGAACCACATCGACCTGGTGGTCGACGTCGCCGTGATCGACGCCCAGCGTCCCGTGCTCGATCCCGTTGGCCACCAGCGCCGTTGCCATCAGGTCGACCGCGTCGTCGGCGACGATGACGCCGACGGACCCGGGCTGGCGCGCCGACTCCGCCACCGCCGCGGCAGCGGTCGACCAGAGGGTCGGCGGGGTGCTGGCGAGGATCTCGAGCCGGCCCCGGTTGTCACGCACCGACACCGGCGCACCGAGCCCGGGGGCCATGTGCGGCAGGAGACGCGCGGCATACTCGATGACTGCGGCGGGCACCCGGAAGCCGCGGTCGAGGATCTGGATCTGTGCGTCGGACTGGCCGAGGTGGTGCAGCGACTCCTCCCACGAGTCCGTGGCCCACGGTGTCGTTCCCTGGGCGATGTCGCCGAGGACGGTCGCCGCGCCGGTCGAGCAGCGTCGGCCAACGGCACGCAGCTGCATGGGGGAGAGATCCTGGGCCTCGTCGAGGATGACGTGGCCGAGGCTCGGGGTGCGGGTGAGCAGGTCGGTGATCTCGTCGTGGAGGACGAGATCGGCGCGGCTCCAGCGGGCAGAACCCTTGCTGCGTGGTGGTTTCGGCCAGCTGAGCAGGGCTTGCTCCTCCTCGGTGACGAGGTCCCCAGCCGCGACGGCGAGCGCGCCGGGGTCGGCGAGCAGCTCGAACAGAACCTGTCGCGCGTCGATCGCCGGCCAGAGGTTTGCGGCGTACTTCCTGACGGCCGGGTTGGCGGCCACTGCGTCCTGGACGCGGTCGTCGGGGTAGCCGCCGGCCTTCTCCATCTGGAGCAGCACCGCGTGCGCCAGACGTTGGGGGAGCATCCGGCGGGCCGCGTCATACCGGACGCCGCGCGTCGTCAACTCATCGAGCACGTCCTGAACGTCGTATGCCGGGACCCGCCAACGGCTCGCCCCGCGCGGCACGACGAGCGGCTCGGTGGCCCGCTGGACGTGCGACCAGACGGCCCGCCGCAGCACCTCGGCCATCCGTGAACTGCCTTTGAGCACAGCCGTTGCGGTGATGTCGACGGCGCGCGGAGGCTGGCTGGCGACGAGGTCGTCGATCGTGGTGTGGCCGACGTTGGCCTCGCCGAGGGTCGGCAGGACCGCGCCCACGTGGTCGAGGAAGGCCCGGTTCGGACCGATGACGAGGACGCCGGAACGGGCCAGCTTGTCGCGATGGGTGTGCAGCAGCCAGGCTGCGCGGTGCAGGCCGACCGCGGTCTTGCCGGTCCCCGGGGCGCCCTGGACGCAGACGGTCGTCGATGCGAGGGCCCGGACCAGTTCGTCCTGCTCGGGCTGGATCGTGGCGACGATGTCGCGCATGGGGCCTTCGCGAGGCCGCTCGATCTCGTTCGCGAGGATCCGGCTGTTGCCAGACTGCTCGGCGGCGTCCTGGAGGTGCTCGTCCTCGTAGGCCGTGATCTCACCGTGGTCGACGCCGAACCGGCGACGCAGGGCGACGCCGAGCGGGGCCGAGCGGCTGGCGCGGTAGAAGGCGGTGGCGACCTCGGCCCGCCAGTCGATGACGATCGGGTTGCCCGCCGAGTCACCGATGTGGCGCCGCCCGATGTAGAGGCGCTCCGGGCCGGGCGACCCCGGTGTCGATCCGTCGGTGTCGATCCGGCCGAAGAACAGCGACGTGGTCGGGTCGTCCTCGAGGGATCGGGCGCGGTAGTAGAGCGCGCGCGCGAGGACGTCAGCGTTGATCCGATCAGCGGACTGCACCTCGAGGGAGAGGGTGTGCTCGCGCATCCGCCGAAGTGCCTCGCGGGCGCGCGTCAGGTGCGCCCGTTCGTCGGCGAGGGTGGCGGGAGTTGCAGGGGTCGTGGGCCCGGTGCTGCTCGTGAAGGTGCTCATGGTTGTGAACCGAGCATTGTTGCACGGGATCGGACCGGGTGGTGACCGACTTCTGCGGCCTGGCTGACGGCTGCCGACTCGAGGACTACTGCGAGGTGGCCGGCCGGGTGACCAGCTTGGTCTGCAGGTCCAGCGTCTTGCCGTCGCGGATGGCGGTGATCTTGACGGTCTCGCCCACCGTCCGCTCGCGCACGTTGGCGATGAGGGAGTCGGCCGAGTCGACCAGCTGTCCGTCAACCGCAATGACGAGGTCGCCGGCCTTGATGCCGGCCGCGGCGGCCGGCGTGCCGGCGGCGACTGAGGTGATCTTGGCGCCCGACCGGTCGGCCGTCCCGTCCGAGGCGGTCCCGTCCTGGGTCCCCACGCCGAGGTAGGCGTGTTGTGCCGCGCCGTTCGCGATGAGCTGGTCGGCGATCGCCTTGGCCTCGCGAACCGGGATCGCGAAGCCAATCCCGATGCTGCCGGCCTGCCCGCCGCCGGAGGACAGCGAGGCGATGGCCGAGTTGATACCGACGAGCTGACCTGCCGCGTTGACGAGGGCGCCGCCGCTGTTGCCCGGGTTGATCGCCGCGCTCGTCTGGATCGCGTTGGTGACGACCTGCTCCGTGGTCCGCTGCGGCTGCCCGAACGGGTTGGTCGGGTCCTGCTGGCTCTGGCCACCGGTGGTCACCGGGCGGTTGAGGGCGCTGACGATGCCCGTCGTGACCGTGCCGGCGAGGCCGAGCGGGTTGCCGATCGCCATGACCGGGTCGCCGACCTTGAGGTTTTCGGAGTCCCCGACGGCGACCGGTGTCAGCCCACTCGGTGGTGACGTCAGTCGCACCACGGCGAGGTCGGTCGAGGGGTCGGTCCCACGGATGGTGGCCTTGAACGAGCGCCCGTCGTTGAGGCCGACGGTCACCGTCGTGGCGCCGTCGACGACGTGGTTGTTGGTAAGGATGTTGCCGCTGCTGTCCAAGATCACGCCCGAGCCCTGCGCCTGGCCGCTGGCGGTCTCGACGGTGATGGCGACGACGCTGGGGGAGACGGCGGCGGCCGTCGCCGTCCAGTTCGGGGCCTGCGGGTTGGCCTGGACGACCGGTGCCGACGTTGTGCCGCGACCCGGATTGGACGAGGACTGCGCAATGGAGGGGTTTAGCGCATCCGTCGAGTCCATCCGGGTCGCGGCGTATGTGCCGCCACTGGCTAGCAGTGCGGCGAGCAACGCAACGGCAGTCAGCTCTGCCGTGCGTCGCACCTTGCCCGGCGGGACAGGCTCTGTACGGACCGGTGCGAGCGCCGGTGCGTGCGGTCCAGCCGGGAGTTCTTGGGTCGAGTGCACGTCGTAGGCCGCGTCACTCGGGTTGTGTGTGGCCTCACCGAACCAGAGCGGCGTGGTGCCGGAGCCAGAGGGCTCATGGGGCATCCGCCGCGGCTGGTGCAGGTCGGTCATGGCAGACAGTCAAGCCCGGACAGGTCAAAGACCCGTGTGTTCTGGCTGGGAGTTCGCTGTGGGAAGCTCGACGACGAAGGTCGCGCCGCCGCCGGGCGTGTGGGCCACGCCGACCCGGCCGTCGTGACCGGCGACGATCGCGGCCACGATGGCGAGGCCGAGGCCGCTTCCTCCGCTCTCACGGGACCGGGCGAAGTCGGAGCGGTAGAAACGCTCGAACACCTTGCGGGCCGTCGCGTCATCGATGCCGGCGCCGTGGTCGCGTACCTCGATGCGGCCATGGTCGTGCTCGTCGTTGAAGCCGACGGCCACCTCGATCGGGGTGCCGGACGGGGTGTGCCGCACGGCGTTGGCCAGCAGGTTGGTGAACACCTGACGCAGGCGGGGCTCGGTGCCGTCGACGACGACCGGACCGAGTGCAGAACCCAGGGTTCGCAAGGTGATGCGTCGCTCGGGTGCCAGCGCCCGGGCGTCCTGGGTGGCATCCGCCGCCAGCACGGTGAGGTCGACCGGTTGGATCGCCGCCGTCGGCTCCTCGTCGAGCCGGGCCAGCGTGAGCAGGTCCTCGACGAGGCCCCCCATCCGGGTCGCCTCTCCCTCGATCCGGCCCATGGCGCTCGCGACGTCCTCGGGTCGGGAGACGGCGCCCTGCCGGTACAGCTCGGCATACCCGCGAACGGTGGCGAGGGGGGTCCGCAGCTCGTGGGAGGCGTCGGAGACGAACTGGCGCATCCGGTCCTCGGAGGCCTCGCGGACGGAGAAGGACTGCTCGATCTGGGCGAGCATCGCGTTGAGCGAGCGCGACAACGAGGAGACCTCGTCGTCGGCTCGACGGGTCGGGATGCGCTGGGTCAGGTCGCCCTCGGCGATGGCCGCCGCCGTGTCCTCGATCTGGGTCAACGGCCGGAACGCCCGACGAATGAGGTACCAGCCGGCGAAGGCGGCTGCCATGAGGACGACCACGCCGATCAAACCGGTCACCAGCAGGAGCCGGCTGACGGTGTGCTCGACTGTGGTCAGGGGTACAGCCACCGCGAAGGTGCCGAGCACTGTCTGCTGGTCGCTGGACACGACGAGCCCCGCGATGACCCGCCAGTTCACGTCACCGTTGGTGGAGTTGACCGTGAAGGGGCGAGCGTTGCGCACATGCGCGTCGGTGGTGGCGATCGGCGGGATGGCGGGGACTTGCGAAACACCGGTCGGAGCGGCCAGCGGGATGGGTTGGCCATGGTCGAAAACGACGACGTAGTAACCCGAGAGGAGCGACTGGTCGGGCCCGTTCCCTCCCGTCTTGAAGTAGCTGGTGGCGGCGGCGATGACCGGGCGCGCGGTGGCGCGCAGCTCGGCATCGACCCGCTTGCCCAGATCCCGCTCCATGAGGATGGCCGTCACGAGCGTGGTGAGGACAAGGGCGCCGGCCAGCAGGACCGACAGCACCGCGATCAGGCGGGCCTGCAAGGGGATTCCCTCGACCCGTCGCCGAATCTCAGCCAGCCGCGGACGCTCGGTCGACCGTTGGGCGCCGGCGGTCATCAGCCCTCAGGCGGCATGCGCAGGACGTAGCCGACACCGCGCTTGGTGTGAATGAGGGGAGCCAGTCCGTCCACGTCGATCTTGCGGCGCAGGTAGGAGATATAGGACTCCACGATCCCGGACTCGCCCCGGAAGTCGTAGTCCCAGACGTGGTCGAGGATCTGGGCCTTGGACAGGACCCGGTTGGGGTTGAGCATGAGGTACCGCAGCAGCTTGAACTCGGTCGGCGAGGTCTCGATGACCCGGCCGGCACGACGGACCTCGTGGGAGTCCTCGTCGAGCTCGAGGTCGTGGAAGGCCATCGACGCCGTCGACGCCGCGTCGCCTCGGCTGCGGCGCAGGACGGCCCGGATCCGCGCGACGACCTCCTCCAGGCTGAACGGCTTGGTGACGTAGTCGTCGCCACCGACGGTGAGGCCCTTGATCTTGTCGTCGACCGAGTCGCGGGCGGTGACAAAGACGATGGGGACCTGGCGGCCGGACTCGCGCAGCTTCCGCGTCACCGTGAAGCCGTCCATGTCGGGGAGCATGACGTCGAGCACGCACAGGTCGGGCTCGACCCGACTCGCCGTGTTGAGGGCGTCTGCGCCGGTGCCGGCCGTGTGGACGTCGAATCCGGCGAACCGCAGGGAGGTCGCGAGCAGCTCGCGGATGTTGGGCTCGTCCTCGACGACGAGCAGGGTGGCCTCGGGCCGCGTCACAGTGCTCACGACGACAGCATCTCCCCGAAGTCTGGGAGTTTTCTGAGTATCACCTGTATCTATCTGCGCATCCACCGGACCAGCGTCCGGAGGCGTCCGTCAGGAGTAGCCGACCGAGGAGGAATTGCCGGTGGAGAAACCGTTGGCGAACAGGATCACGACGACGATGACGGCGAGAACCAACCCCGCTGCGAAGGCGATCCAGCCGAACCTCGTGAGGCGACGCGACCCCGCGGGGTCGTCCTTGTGCTTGGTGAGCGCGACGATGGCGAGGATGACGGCCGGGATCTCGACGAGGCAGCAGCCGAGCAGGGTCAACCCGGACAGAATGAGAAGGACGACCGCCGAGACGTTGGTGCCGCTCACCGGGGCCTGGCTGTAGGTGAACGGTGCCGGCCCACCGGGGGCCGGATAGCCACCGGGCTGGGGGTAGCCGCCGGGCGGCGTCGCATAGGGGTTGCCGTCCGCATACGGGCTGGCCGGGTCGGGACTGACGGCATACGGATTGGGCTGGGGCACGGCATACGGATTGGGCTGGGGCGCGGCATACGGATTCGGCTGGGGCGCGGCATACGGATTCGGCTGGGGCACGGCATACGGGCTGGCCGGAGGCGTGCCGTAGGGATTCGGTCCTGGAGCGTCGGGTGCCACGGCGGGATCCTCACCGGAGGCGATCGGCACCGTCCAGTCCGATGCACTCGGGTCAAGCAGCGGATCCCCCTCGGGGGCGCGCCAACCGTCGGTCGTGTCGCTCACGGCGTCCTCCTGTCGTCGGTCGCGCCGCGCGCCCGACCGCGTCATCCAATCACGCCCGCCGGACCGCG
>JBDTBX010000419.1:0-3159 GCA_039923915.1 Nostocoides sp.
CCTCGGGGGAGGTCGCCTTCCGATCGATGGAGCGGGACGCGGTGGCCTCAGCGCTCGCTGACCAACGGGGTGTCGTGGCACTCGGTGGTGGCGCGCCCATCGACCCGACCACCCGGGCCCTGCTCGCGGGGCACATGGTCGTCTTCCTCGACGTCGGCATCGCCGACGCGGCTCGGCGGATCGGCTTGGACGCCTCCCGTCCTCTGCTCGCCATCAGCCCGCGCGCGTCGTGGATCGCCATGATGAAGGAGCGCCGCCCCGTCTATGACTCGATCGCTTCGCACCGGGTCAACACGGCCGGCCGGACCCCGGAGGACATCGCCGCCGAGATCGCCGGACTGCTCGGCCCCACTCCGTCGGTTTCCCACCCGGATGGACGCAAGCTGACACCCGGCCCGTCGGAGCGGGACACGGGATCGTGACCAGACCGGACGCCACACGGCGGATCACGGTCGCCGGCGACCCGGCATACGACGTGGTCGTCGGCCGTGATCTCCTCGACGGCGTCGGGGATCTGGTGCCCAGTGGCGCGGCACGGGCGTTCATCGTCAGTGCCGGAGCCCTCCCGTATGCGGCGGTGGTCGGCGAAGCGCTGCGGGGCGAGGGAATTGCCGTCACGGAGAGTGAGGTCCCCGATGCCGAGTCGGCCAAGACGGCCGACGTGCTGATCCGGCTGTGGGGCGAACTGGGCGCCGCGGCGTTCACGCGCACCGACGTCGTCATCGGGGTCGGCGGCGGCACGGTCACCGACGTGGCCGGGTTCGTCGCGGCGACCTGGCTGCGCGGGGTGGCCTGGATCGCCGTACCCACGACCCTGCTCGGCATGGTCGACGCGGCGGTGGGCGGCAAGACCGGCATCAACACGCCCAAGGGCAAGAACCTCGTCGGGTCGTTCCATCCGCCGGTCGGCGTCCTCTGCGACCTCGACGTCCTCGGGACGCTGCCGGCGGCCGACTACGTCGCCGGTCTCGCCGAGATCGTCAAGGCCGGTTTCATCGCCGACCCGGTCATCCTCGACCTCGTCGAGGCGGACCCGGCGGCCGCGACCCGCGCCGACGGGCCGCACACGGTCGAGCTCATCGAGCGAGCCATCGCCGTCAAGGCGCAGGTCGTCGGCAAGGACCTCAAGGAGTCCGGGCTGCGCGAGATCCTCAACTACGGCCACACCCTCGGCCACGCGATCGAGCAGGCCGAGGGCTACCGGTTGCGACACGGTGAGGCAGTGGCGATCGGTATGGTCTTCGCGGCCGAGCTGGCCCACCGTGCCGGGCGAATCGACGACGGGCTCCTGGCCCGCCACCGCACGGTCCTCGCCTCCGTCGGTCTCCCGACGACGTATGCCGACAGCCGGCTCGAGGACCTGCTGGCCGCAATGGGCCGGGACAAGAAGACCCGCGGATCGACCCTGCGCTTCATCGTCCTGGACGGCCTGGCACGACCGGGTCGCCTCGTGGGCCCGACCGACGCCGAGCTGCGCGCGGCCTACGACCGTCTCGGGACGGCCTGAGTCAAGCCGGGCTCGGTGCTGCCCGCGCCAACCTCCCTGAAACTGCGCGATCGGCGTCTGAGCCGGCTCCACCGGAACGGTAGACTGGACGTCGATCCCTTGACCTCGAGTCGGTGACGCGCGCCCGCGACCTGACCACCGGCATACGAAAGCGACGCTTCCATGGCTTCGACCAACGACCTCAAGAACGGCCTCGTCCTCAACATCGAGGGCCAGCTGTGGACCGTGGTGGAGTTCCAGCACGTCAAGCCCGGCAAGGGCCCGGCCTTCGTGCGGACCAAGCTCAAGAGCGTCATGTCCGGCAAGGTCGTCGACAAGACCTTCAACGCCGGGCTCAAGGTCGAGACGGCCAACGTGGACAAGCGGACCATGCAGTACCTCTACAACGACGGCACCGACTTCGTCTTCATGGACAGCGACACCTACGACCAGATCCTGGTCAGCCCGGCCGTGGTCGGTGACGCGGCCAAGTACATGCTCGAGAACCAGGACGCGATCGTCGCCCGCCACGAGGGCAACGTCCTGTTCATCGAGCTTCCGGCCTCGGTCGTCCTCGAGATCAGCTACACCGAGCCGGGCCTGCAGGGCGACCGCTCCACCGGTGGCACCAAGCCGGCCACCCTCGAGACCGGCGCCGAGATCCAGGTCCCGCTGTTCCTCGAGCAAGGGACCAAGGTCAAGGTCGACACCCGCGACGGGTCCTACCTCGGCCGCGTCAGCTGAGCCATGTCGGCACGCACCAAGGCGCGCAAACGCGCCCTCGACCTCCTCTTCGAGGCCGAGCAGCGGGGCCTCAACGCAGGTGACCTGCTGCGCGAGCGGATCGCCGCACCGGTGACCCAGGCGCCGCTGAGCGAGTACACCGTCGACCTCGTCCTTGGCGTCGTCGCTCACTGGCGCGACATCGACGAGCTGCTCTCGACGTACTCCCAGGGCTGGTCCCTGGACCGGATGCCCGCCGTCGACCGCGCGATCCTGCGCCTCGGGGCCTACGAGGTCCTGTATGCGCCGGACGTGCCCGAACCGGTCGCGATCAGCGAGGCGGTTGCCCTGGCCGCCGAACTGTCGACCGATGAGTCGCCGACGTTCGTCAACGGGCTCTTGGCCCGCTTGGCGGAGGTCAAACCGACCCTGGCCTGACGGGCTGCTGCGGCGGCTCCGGGAAGCGCATATGGGCGATAGCTAATACCACCGTTGTAGTTCTCACCCGGGTTCCGACATGCCAATAACTGTGGCATCCTTGGCACCCTTCGCCACTTATGCCCCTCCAGTAACAGGAGTCCCGCGTGATCCTGCGTCCGGCAGCGCGTGCAGCCCACACCCTGACCATCTGTGCCGTCCTCGTCGGCGGCCTGGCCGTGGGTCAGCGCTCCGCCGCTCCGCCGCTCTCCGGGGGCGAGCCTTCGATCACGTCCTCGTCCGCGGTTGGTGTGACCGGCACCGCGACGGTCGTCGCCGGGCCGCGCCACCGGGTCAGGTACCACGGGGTCTCGGTCCAGGTGCCCTCGACCTGGCCCGTCGTCGACCTGGATGCCGACCCGACGGCCTGTGTCCGGATGGACCGTCCCGCGGTGTACCTCGGCGCCGCGGGGGGCCAACAGCAGTGCCCGGCGCGAGTCGTCGGCGGGGCCGACACGGTCTGGCTGGCGCCC
>JBDTBX010000420.1:0-3671 GCA_039923915.1 Nostocoides sp.
TTCCCGGCGTTGGGGAGATCGTCGACGACGCCGAATCGCCTGACGACGACGCGGTGAACACGGAGGCTGCGAACGACGAGCCGCAGGACCCGTTCGCCGCGGGCGAGGCCGACGAGATCGCAGCCAACCACGCCCGCACCGCTCCGACTGCGGACGTGACGGTTGGGACTTCAGGATCCGCAGACGCTGCGCTCGCGGCCGAGCGGCTCGGCGACCTCCAGCGGCTACAGGCCGAGTACGTCAACTACAAGCGCCGCGTCGACCGTGACCGGGCGGTCGTCCAGGAGCACGCCGTCCACTCGGTCATCGAGGCGCTGCTCCCGGTCCTCGACGACATCCACGCCGCGCGCGAGCACGGCGATCTCGTCGACGGGCCGTTCGCGGCGATTGCCGACAAGTTGGAGACGACCCTCGCCAAGTTCGGCCTGACCCGGTTCGGCGCGGCCGGCGAGCAGTTCGACCCCAACGTCCACGAGGCCCTCATGCACACCGCTTGGGACCCCGCCAACGAGGTGTTGCCCGCCGACGCCCAGTCGACGACCGTCGTCACCGTGCTCCAGCCCGGCTATCGCGCCGGCGACCGGGTCATCCGTCCCGCACGCGTAGCGGTGGCGGATCCCGAGTGAGCACAACGGGATTCGCGACCACGCGGCATACGCGGCATACGATCGACGACTGAGGAGGCGCAGATGGCCAGTCAGGACTGGTTCGAGAAGGACTTCTACGCCATCCTCGGCGTCCCCCAGGAGGCCGACGCTGCGGCGATCAAGAAGGCCTACCGCAAACTGGCCCGCAAGCACCATCCCGACCAGAACGCCGGGGATCCGGCCGCCGAGAAGAAGTTCAAGGACATCGGCGAGGCCCACGCCGTGCTGGCCGACCCCAAGCAGCGCGAGGAGTACGACGCGATTCGCGCGATGTCGCACGGCGGGGCGCGCTTCCGGGCGGGCGGCCCCGGCGGCGGCAACGGCGGCTTCGAGGACGTCTTCAGCGCCTTCGGCGGCGGTCAGGGCGGCAACGTCCGGTTCTCCACCGGCGGAACGGGATTCCGTGGCTCGGGGGCCCATGCTGGCGCCGGTCAGCCGGACATCAACGACCTTCTCGCCCAGATGTTCGGCGGTGGCGCTGGCGCCCCCACCGGTGCGGGAGGTGCTTACGGGTCCGACCCGTTCGGCGGCTACGGCGCCCCGGGCGGACCCCGCAAGGGGCGCGACGTCCAGGCCCGCACGACGCTGACCTTCCGCGATGCCGTTGAGGGCTCGACCGTGACCCTGCAGACGGCGGAGGGTCGGACCATCACGACCCGAATCCCCGCGGGCGTCAAGGACGGTCAGAAGATCCGGCTCCGCGGCAAGGGCGATGCGGGCGACCGCGGCGCGAGCGCCGGTGACCTGATCCTCACCGTAGGCGTCGACAAGCACCCCGTGTTCGGGCGCGACGGCAACAACCTCACCGTCGATCTACCGGTGACCTTCGCGGAGGCCGCGCTCGGTGCCACCGTTGCCGTGCCGACCCTGGCTGGGTCAGCGGTGCGAGTCAAGGTCGCGGCCGGCACGCCCGGCGGCCGTGTCCTTCGGGTCAAGGGCCGTGGAGTGCAGCTCAAGGACGTCACTGGCGATCTGCTCGCCAAGGTCAGTATCATTGTGCCGCAACGGCTCTCGGACGAGGCCAAGGCCGCCGTCGAGGCACTCAGGGCACAGGAGGACGGCATCGACCCCCGCGCCGAACTCTTCGAGCGGGCCGGTGACTGACGATGCCCACCTCGTCGGCTCGCCGCGGCCCGAGCTTCGGCGTCGACGACTCCACCCCGGTGTTCGTCATCTCGGTCGCGGCCGAGCTCGCCGGGATGCACGCACAGACGCTTCGGCAGTACGACCGGCTCGGGCTCGTGACCCCGTCACGGACCAGGGGCGGCGGCCGGCGCTACTCGGCCCGAGACGTCGAGCTGCTGCGGGAGGTGCAGCGCCTCTCCCAGGAGGAGGGCGTCAGCCTGGCCGGCATCCTGCGCATCCTCGACCTGGAGAACCAGGTCGTGGCGCTCCGCGCGCGCGTCGCCGAGCTGACCGAGGAGACGGCGCGCGCGGCAGCCGGCCTGAGCAGGCGGCATCCGGTCCGCTTCTTCGCCGTGAGCCCCACGGGCGACATCGTCGCGCTCCGGCCCGGCCAGCGGCCCGGGGTCATCCGGTCGCAGTCCCTCGTCGTCTGGCGGCCGCGGGTCTGACCCCCAGGTTCCAGCGGAGCCCTTGCGCCTAGATGCAACTGAGTTGCAATAATGGCGACGTGACGAGGAGCTTCGGGCGGGACGAGTGGCGGCGGATCGCTGCGATGCTCGCCTTCGTCGCAGCCCTTCACCTCATCGGGTGGGGCGTGCTCATCGGTCTCGTCGCCCCGGGCAACTACCACGTCGGCCGCCAGTCGTTCGGTGTGGGCCTCGGCATCACGGCATACGTGCTCGGGATGCGGCACGCCTTCGACGCCGACCACATCGCCGCCATCGACAACACGACCCGCAAGCTGATCCAGGACAAGCAGAAGCCGGTGAGCGTCGGCTTCTGGTTCTCCCTCGGACACTCCACCGTCGTCTTCGCGATGTGCCTGCTCCTCGCGTTCGGTGTCAAGGCGCTGTTCGGGCAGGTCAGTGCCGACAACTCCACGCTCCACCAGGTGACCGGGGTGATCGGCCCGACGGTGAGCGGCCTGTTCCTCGTGCTGCTCGGAATCCTCAACCTCGTGACCCTCGTCGGGATCTCCAAGGTGTTCCGGCGGATGCGGCGCGGCGCGTTCGACGAGCACGAGCTGGAGCGCCAGCTGGACAACCGCGGAGCCCTGAACAAGATCCTCGGCGGCCTCACCCGCTCGGTCCGGCGGCCGTGGCACATCTATCCCGTCGGTGTCCTGTTCGGCCTCGGCTTCGACACGGCGAGCGAGATCACCCTGCTCGTGCTGGCCGGCGGTGCCGCCGCGGTCTCGGCGCCTTGGTATGCCGTGCTGACCCTGCCGATCCTGTTCGCCGCCGGCATGAGCCTGCTGGACACGTTGGACGGCGCGTTCATGAACGCTGCCTACGACTGGGCCTTCGCCCGACCGGTCCGCAAGGTCTACTACAACCTCACGATCACCGCCCTGTCCGTCGCCGTGGCCCTGTCGATCGGCCTCGTCGAGCTCGCGTCGGTCCTCGCCGGAGGGCTCGGACTGCGAAGCGGACCGGTCGCCGCGGTCGGCGGGATCTCGCTCGACCACGTGGGTTACGCGATCGTCGGGCTCTTCGTCGTGGCCTGGGCGGTCTCGGCCGGTATCTGGCGCTTCGGGCGGCTGGAGGAGCGATGGGCCCCCGTCCCGGTCCCGGTCCCGGTCCGCGAGCCGGCCGGCCGCGGGACGCCGTGACCCCATGAGGCGGGAGTTCGCGGCATACAGGACAGGATCGTGAGCAGACGGCATAGTGAGATCCGTGCCGACGCCGACGCCACCCTCGCAGCCACTCCCTTCTGACCTGGAGATTGCCCGCGCCACGACGCTGCTGCCCATCACCGAGGTGGCCGATGCGGCCGGCCTGCCCCCGGACCGGATCGAGCCCTACGGCCGGCACGTCGCCAAGATCGACCTCGGCGCGATCGACGACCTCGAGGACCGCCCGCGGGCCAAGTACGTCGTCGTCACCGCCGTGACACCGA
>JBDTBX010000421.1:0-4686 GCA_039923915.1 Nostocoides sp.
GGCAGTGGCCGGCGCCGCGGCAGGTTGTCCAACATCCACCTCGGTGCTCGCGACCCGGAGTCCGGCGGCTTCGTCATGCTCGGCAAGACGTTCAAGGGGATGACCGACGAGATGCTCACTTGGCAGACCAAACGGTTCCGCGAGCTGGAGGTCGAGGACGACGGCTGGGTCGTCACCGTGCGCCCCGAGCAGGTCGTCGAGATCGCCATCGACGGTCTGCAGCGATCCTCGCGCTACCCCGCGGGTGTGGCCCTCCGCTTCGCCCGCGTGCTGCGCTACCGAGAGGACAAGAGCGCGGAGCAGGCCGACACCATCGAGGACATCCTGCGGCTGGCTCCTCAGTGAAGAGCGGCGTGCTGACTCCAGAGAACCTCCGCCCCTAGGGTTGAGCCCGTGCTGGAACAGGTCACTGGGACGCGCTACGTCACCCCCCTGCGGGAGGGCGGCTCGTTGCCGGGCATCGTCGAAGGCAGCGATCTCGGGACCTATGTCGTCAAGTTCCGCGGTGCCGGGCAGGGCTTGAAGGTGCTCGTCGCCGAGGTCATCGTCGGCGGCCTGGCCCAGCGTCTCGGCATCCGCGTCCCCGACATGGTGACGGTGGACCTGACGCGTGACATCGCACGGTACGAAGCCGACGAGGAGGTCCAGGACCTGTTGAGCGCCAGCGTCGGGCTCAACCTCGGCGTCGACTTCCTACCCGGGTCGTTCGGCTACGACGGGTCCCGGCCACCCACACCGGAGGAGGCCAGCGCGATCATCTGGCTGGACGCCTTCACGGCCAACATCGACCGCACCTGGGCCAACCCCAACCTGCTGCTCTGGCATCGCCGGGTGTGGGCGATCGACCATGGCGCCGCCCTGTACTTCCACCACGGCTGGCCCAGTCGCGCCCCCGATGCAGCGCGCTTCGCCGCCCAGCCATTCGACGCCGACAAGCACGTGCTCCTCGACGTCGCCGACGACGTGCCCGGAGCCCACCGACGGCTGGCCCCGTTCGTCACGCCCGAGTTCGTCGACGACGTGATCGCCGATGTCCCCGACGAATGGCTCGAACCGGGCGTCGACCTGGCCGATCCGGCCGCCGTGCGCGCGGCCTACGCCGAGCACCTGCTCGCCCGCCTGGCCGCTTCCGGCGCCTGGTTGCCGGGAGGTGCTGCATGACACTGCTCCCCTACCAGTACGTCGTCCTGCGCTGCGTCCCGCGCGTCGACCGCGAGGAGTTCGTCAACGTCGGCGTCGTCCTCTACAGCCAGGCGGCCGACGTCCTCGCCGTGGCCCACCACGTCGACGCCGAACGGTTGCTGGCCGTCGCACCGGACCTCGACGTCGAGTCGGTGACCGAGTCGCTCGCGACCCTGTCGGCCGTATGCCGCGGCGAGACCGGCGACGGCCGGCCCGACCTGGGCGTCCTCGGCCGGCGATTCGGCTGGTTGTCCGCCCCGCGAAGCACCGTGATCCAGCCAGGCCCGGTCCACAGTGGCCTCACCAGCGATCCGGCGGCAACCCTCGCGGACCTGCTCGCCCGCCTCGTCGGCTGAGCGACCCACCCGACCTCTGTGGCCATGTTCAGGTGGGTCGATTTGGAGATACATAGATAGGCTAACTATGCTTTGGGTATGCCATCCGTCCGCACCGCCGATCTCGCGGATGAACTGCTCCTGGCCGTCGGCCGCCTCAACCGCTGGGCATCGCGGCACGCAGACCTCACCGTGCCCCCGGCCCGGCTGCGCCTCCTGGCCCTTGTCGACGAACTCGGGTCGGCGCGCGTCGGTGACCTGGCCCGGGCCGACAACACGACCCAGCCGACGATGACCGTCCAGGTCGACCGCCTCGCCGCCGCCGGGCTCCTCCGTCGCGCCGCAGACCCCAAGGACGGACGAGCGGTGCTCGTGGAGCTCACCGACGACGGCAGAACCGCCCTCTCCACCGCACGCGCGGCGCGGGGCACGGTCATCGCGCCGCTCGTCGCCGACCTCGAGCCCGGGGCGCGGGACGACCTGCGGGCCGCCGTCCGCACCCTCACCGCACTGGTGGCCGCACTGCCCCGCACGACCTGAGCCGGCCTCTGGAACTCTGCACAGACCTCTCCGGAACTCCCATCACAGCAAAGGAATCCGCCCATGTGGCGCCAGCCCAAGACCGTCTGGACCGTGGCATTCGCCTGCGTCATCGCCTTCATGGGGATCGGTCTCGTTGACCCGATCCTCAAGCCGATCGCCGACAAGCTCGGGGCCTCGCCGTCCCAGGTGTCGCTGCTCTTCACGAGCTACATGGTCGTCATGGGGCTGGCCATGCTGGTGACTGGCTGGATCTCCAGCCGGATTGGCGCCAAATGGACGCTGCTCGCCGGCCTGGCCATCATCGTCGTCGGCGCCGGGATGGCCGGGATGCAGGACTCGATCGCGGGTATCGTCGCGTGGCGCGGCGTCTGGGGTCTGGGCAACGCGCTCTTCATCGCCACCGCCCTGGCCACCATCGTCAAGGCGGCCAAGGGCTCGATCGGGCAGGCGATCATCCTCTACGAGGCGGCCCTCGGTCTCGGGATCGCCGCCGGTCCGCTCGTCGGCGGCTCGCTCGGCAGCGTCTCGTGGCGCTGGCCCTTCTACGGCGTGTCCGTCCTCATGCTGGTGGCCTTCGTCCTGACCTCGGTTGCACTGCCCGCTACCCCGAGGACCGCCGCACCCAGTCGGCTGTCCGAGCCGTTCAAGGCGCTGCGGCACCCCGGCCTGCTCACGGTGGCCCTCACCTCGCTGCTCTACAACTTCGGCTTCTTCACCCTGCTCGCCTTCACCCCCTTCCCGCTCGACCTGTCGGCGCGCAAGGTCGGCTTCGTCTTCTTCGGGTGGGGAGTGCTCCTCGCCTTCACCTCCGTCGTGGTGGCGCCACGCCTTCAGCGCGCCATCGGCACCGTCAACGGGGCCCTCCTCGCCCTCGGCGGCTTTGCTCTCGTCCTTTTCGCCATGGCCGTCTGGACCGACGACAAGCCGGTCCTGATCAGCTGTGTCATCGTGGCCGGTGCCTTCCTCGGCGTGAACAACACCCTCATCACCGAGACGGTCATGAGGGCCGCACCCGTCGAGCGGGGCGTCGCGTCCGCGGCCTACAGCTTCGTCCGTTTCTCAGGCGGCGCCCTTGCGCCGTACCTCGCCGGCAAGCTCGGCGAGGCGTACGGGGTGCACGTTCCGTTCTGGGTCGGCGGCGCGGCCGTGGTGGCTGCGGTGCTCATGCTGGCCTACGGCCGCCGCTTCCTCGCGCACATCGATGCCGGTCCCGGCCACGGGGCGGAAGCGCCGCACAGCCCGGCCGAGGCGGAGGTCCTCACCTCGGCCGACTCGTGAGCGTGCGGCGTCAGCGGACCCGCAGTTCCCAGGCCGCGACCGCCCCGGCGGCGGCCACGTTGAGGGAGTCCACTCCCCCGCCCATCGGGATGCGCACGATGGTGTCCACACCGGCCAGCGTACGCCTCGAGAGGCCATCGCCCTCGGTTCCGAGGACCACCGCCACGCGCGGTGGTGGGTCGGCGGCATACGCGTCCAGAGCGACCGATTCGTCGGCGAGGGCCAGAGCGACGACGGAAAAGCCGCCCTCCCGCAACAGATCCACGCCGCCCGGCCAGGGGTCTATCCGCGTCCACGGCACCTGGAAGACGGTGCCCATCGACACCCGGATCGCGCGGCGGTAGAGCGGGTCGGCACACCGAGGCGTGACGAGGAGGGCGTCGATGCCCAGCGCGGCCGCCGAGCGGAAGAGCGCACCGACGTTGGTGTGGTCGACGATGTCCTCGAGCACGATCACCCGCCTGGCGTTCGCCACCACGTCGGCCACCGCACGCAGCGGCAGCCTGTGCATCGCGGACAGCGCACCCCGGTGGAGGTGGAAGCCGGTGAGCTCCTCGATGATGTCGTGCTCGCCGACGAACACGGGCACCCCGTCCGATTCGGCCTGCGTCACGATGTCGTCGAGGTCGGCGAGCCACCGCTCTGCCATCAGGTAGGACCGCGGTCGGTGACCGGTGGCCAGCGCGCGACGGATGACCTTTTCGGACTCGGCGATGAACAGCCCGCCTGCGGGCTCGATCGCCCGTCGGAGGGCGACGTCGGTGAGCCCGACATAGTCGCGCAGCCGCTCGTCCGTGGGGCTGGTGATCCGCACGACGGTCACGAGAACCAGACCACCTTGACGATCCCGGCCACACCGATGACGACGATGACGGCACGCAGGACCGCAGGCGGCAGCCGCCGCCCGACGCCTGCTCCCAGCACACCGCCCAGGAGAGACCCCAGACCAACGAACAGGGCCACCAGCCAATGGATCTGATCGCGGGCGACGAGGACGAACACGGCGCCCGCGACGACGTTGGCGATCAGGGCCAGGACGTTCTTGTAGCCGTTGAGGGTCTGCAGGGACCCCTGGGCCAGGGTGCTCAGCAGACCCATCAGGATGACGCCTTGGGCGGCGCCGAAGTAGCCGCCGTACATCCCGGCGAGCAGGACCCCAGCCATGAGCAGCGCAGGCTGCCAGGCCGGCATACGACCGCCGTCGTGGTGCCGTGAGGCCGACCACCGCTGGATGCTCGGGCCGAGGATGACCAGGACGAGGCCGAGACCGATGAGGACCGGCACGATCCCCTTGAACGCCGACGCGGGCAGCCACAGCAGCAACAGCGCCCCGATCGCGGAGCCGACG
>JBDTBX010000422.1:0-6101 GCA_039923915.1 Nostocoides sp.
TCGCGCCGACCGAGGGTGACCTGCTGATTCCGTGCCGTGAGAACGACGCGGAGATCTGGTTCGCGGAGCTGCCGCAGGACGTCGAGTTCGCCAAGGCACTGTGCCGGACCTGTCCGGCCCTTTCGCAGTGCCTCGCCGGAGCGCTCGACCGCCGGGAGCCCTGGGGCGTCTGGGGCGGCGAGCTCTTCGTCGCCGGCGCGATCGTCGCCCGCAAGCGGCCCCGTGGCCGCCCCCGCAAGAACCCGGTCGCCGCGTAGGCGCCCGGACCGACCATGACCAACCACGTTGAGCCAAGGAGTACCAGATGTACCACCGCAGGAAGCACCAGCTGCGGCGCATCGAGCACACCCGCGTCCAGCACGAGCAGCGCACGTCGCGCCAGGACCACCTGGAACGACACGCGGTGCAGATGCACCTGGCGCGGATGACCCGATGACAGCCGTACGCCACCAAGCAGGTTGCCCGACCCGCGTCAGCCGCCGAGCCGACGCGGGTCGGGTGCGTTTGGGGCAGGTCAGCGCCGCGGCATACGCCATACAGTGAGGCGTATGCCGCGCACGCCCGCCTCTCCCACGATCCGGATCGCCCAGGACGAGCACGCCGACGAGGTCCTGAGCAGTGACCCGTTCGCCCTCCTCGTCGGGATGCTGCTCGACCAGCAGTACCCGATGGAGCATGCGTTCCGCGGCCCAGCCAAGATCCTGGATCGGTTCGGGACGCTGGACCCCGCCACCATCGCCGCCGCCGACCCCGAGGCGTTCGCCGCGATGGCGTCGACGCCGCCGGCGATTCACCGCTACGGCCGTTCGATGGCCGGCCGGGTCCAGCAGCTCGCCGCGACCGTGGCCCAGACCTATGGCGGCGACGCATCGGCGATCTGGGCGACCACGGACTCGACCACGGAGCTCCTCTCTCGGCTCAAGGCGCTGCCCGGCTATGGCGACCAGAAGTCCAAGATCTTCGCCGCCCTGCTCGGCAAGCGGCTCGGCGTCCAGCCGGCTGGCTGGCGCGAGGCGATCGGTCCGTATGCCGAGGCCGGCTCGCACCGCTCGGTTGCCGACGTCGTGGACGCCGAATCCCTCGCCATGGTGCGCAACGTCAAGAAGGCGGCCAAGGCGGCCGCCAAGGCGGCAGCGGCCACGTGAGCACGGACGACCCCGTCTCGGGGAAACCGGCCCTGGTGTGCGGAGCCTGTGGCGCCATCCCCGAGACGGCCGAGGACGCCGACCGGGCGCGACTCACGTGGAGCCGCGGCACCGAGAACGGTCGCCAGGCGTGGACCTGTGACCGGTGCAGCCGCGAGCACCTGCGCAGCATCGAGGGCAAGCTCGACTCCACCTGGTGGTGACCCCCGGCCCGAACGTGTGGTTTGCCGCCGCCGCTTGCGCCGGGTGGGTCCGCGCCGGTCTCAGCGCCGGTTACTGCGCTGGCTACCCTGCAGTAGTTGTTGTGGTCACAGCACTTTCGGCTCGGTAGCACGCACGGTAACCAGCAGGCGGCAGGACGGGCGAATGACGTCGGCGCCCACCTGGCCAAGCGACGCCAGCCCCGGGTTACCTCAAGGGGTCGGCGGTGGGATGATGGCGGGAATCAAGCCCGGCAGGTTGCCGAGGATGATCTCGCGGGCCTTGACGGTGCCGCCGATCTGGCACAGCACGCCGATCCCGCCGAGCCAGACCCGGTGGATGAGCACGTATGCCGGGGGCAGGTTGAGCTTGAGCCCGACGAGGAACTCCGGGCGCCGCATGTCCTGCAGGTTGGCGGCCATGCCCCGCAGCCAGGGCCGGCTGAAGGTGAACGACTCGTGCCGCAGCGGGTCGATGAAGGGGGAGAGGTAGCCGAGCAGCGCCTCGGGGTCGACGTGCACGGTCGGCTTGACGAACCCCTCGCGCCGCAACCCGTCGGCCATCTCGTCGGCCCGGCCGGCGAGGGCGTAGGAGATGAAGCTGCCCATCTCCGGCGGCAGCCCGTGGGGCAGCCGGTTGACCAGCCCGTAGTCGAGCACGGCCAACCGCCCCTCGGGGGTGATCCGGAAGTTGCCCGGGTGCGGGTCGGCGTGCAGGAGCCCGGCGCGGTGCGGTGCGGTGAGGAGGAACTCGAGGTACAGCGCGGCGGCCCGGTTGCGCTCGGCCTTCGAGCCGGAGGCGATGATCCGGGACAAGGGCGTCCCGTCGACCCACTCGGACACGATGACGTGCTCGGAGTGGACCAGCACGTCGGGAACGGTGAAGTGCGGATCGCCGGCGAAAGCCCGCACGAAGCCGCGCTGGTTCTTGGCCTCGAGGTCGTAGTCGAGTTCCTCGCCCATCCGGGAGCGCAGCTCATCGGTGATGGGCTTGATGTCCAGGCCCGGAATCCACGCGGTCGCAACCCGCGCCACCCGAGCCAGCTGGGTCAGGTCGCTCATCAGGGCATCCCCGGCGCCGGGGTACTGGACCTTGACGGCAACCTCGCGGCCGTCACGCCACACGGCTCGGTGCACCTGGCCGATCGAGGCCGCGGCCGCAGGGGTGTCGGAGAACGACTGGAACTTGGTCGAGCGCCACCGCGGTCCGAGCTCGGTCGCCAGCACGTTGTGTACGGTCCGCGCCGGCATCGGCGGCGCTGCCTCCTGCAACCGGGTCAGGGTGGCGCGGTAGGGCCCCGCGAGCTCCTCGGGCATGGCGGCTTCCATGACCGACAGCGCCTGGCCGACCTTCATGGCGCCGCCCTTGAGCTCGCCGAGGACCGCGAACAGCTGGGCCGCCGTCCGGGCCTGCAGCTCGGCCGCCACCAGCTCGGCCGGCTTGCCGCCGAGGCGCTTGCCGATGCCCCACGCGGTGCGCCCGGCGAACCCGATGGGCAGGGCTGCCAGCCGGGCTGTGCGGGCCACGGCGCCACGTGGAAGGTCGCTCATGCCGTCCATTGTCCCCCGTGCGCCTCTGCGGCGGCGCGAGCCACCCCGCACGAGCATCTCGGGTGGGGCGCCCACTGCCGCTGGACGACCCGTGGCCACGGCAGGCCGACCTCCAGGGTCACGCCGGTCGGGCACTGGCCGCGCAGGTCCGCGACCGCCAGCGCCGCAGCCAACGCCGCGACGAGCACGGCCAACGCCGGGTCGCAGGTCACCGGCTCGGGTGGGCCGATCGTGGGCGACTGCAACGGAACCGGCCAGCCAGGGTCACGGTCGGTCCGCTGGGCCTCGAGGCACTCCAGGCAGGCGCCGAGGCCCGGCGCGACGAGGGGGCCGACCACGGCCACGGACTCGGCCACGGAGACGACGAGGTGCCGTATGCCGCGTGCCCGGAGCGGCCGAACCCTGGCCGGAGCGACAGGGTCCGCGGCCACGACCACCACGAGGTCGGGACGGTGGCTCCTGGGCGCGATGGTCTCGGCTGCGTCCACGGCATACGGGCCGGTCGTCACCTGGCCGACGCCGATGGCGGACAGGTGGTCGGCGAGCAGGCGGGCCGGGGGGCCGGCACCGTCGACGAGCACGCTCCGGTCCCTGAGCCGGGTGGCCGGGACGGGCTCGGTCACCAGGCCCGCGGCCCCGAGCAGGTCGAGCAGCTGCTCGGCGCGCGCAGAGGTGAGGCCGGCCCGGGTGGGGTGCGCCGTCAGGTCCTCGCGGGTCGACCGCCCGTCGATCCGGCCGAGGACATCGACGTCGGCGTGGGTCAGCCCGTCGAGGACCAGACCGAGGTCGGCGCCGGCGCCCAGCTGGATGCCTCCATCGAGCCGACGCCGTGGCGCGTGACCGGTGAGCAGGCGTGGGGTGGTCCGGGCGGCAGCGGGCGCGGCGTCAGGGTCCATGACCGCACCTTGGCACACACGCCTCGACCGGCCGGGCCGTCATCCACAGGGCACGTCATCCACAGCGCCCGCCAACCGCAGCGCCCGTCACCCGCAGGGGCCCCGACCGGATCGCTCCGGTCGGGGCCCCTGCCGTGGTGCGACGTCGCTGGACGCGGCGGGCGTCAGGCCTTGCCGAGGATGCGGTTGAGGTTGGTGCTGCACACGGGGCACTTGCCCTTGGCCATCCGGCGGCCGTTCTCGGAGACGACGACCTTCCCCTCGGCCTCGCGCTTCTCCTTGCACTTCACGCAGTAGAACTCGCCCTTGTAGGTCTCGTCAGCCATCTGGCTCTCCTTGTCGTTACGGGGCCGCGCTGTGCGGCTGGACCACGGATCACCCTAGACCAGGCTGAGCACGAAATCGCGCAGGGGCGTGCTCAGCGCGCCTCGGCCGCCGTCGCGGCGAGGGCCCGCCGGGCGGCCACGACGAGGGCGACGAGCGATCGGTCCGTGTCCGCCGGTAGGGCCGAACCCGGCCACCACCGGACGTCGAAGGACTCCGCGCTCACGACCGGTTCAGCGCCCGGTTCCGCGACGGCGACGAAGCGGATGTCCAGGTGCTCGCGACACCGCCCGAAGTCGCCGGCGAGGGTGTGCCGGTCGAGCTGGATCGGCTGGGGGAGGGCGACCAGATCCGGCAGCCCGGACTCCTCGCGGGCCTCCCGCTGGGCGGCCGCGTGGACCCCGAGGTCGGTCGCCTCGAGGTGCCCGCCGAACTGGAACCACTGCCGTGCCCGCCGGTGGTGGGTGAGCAGCACCCGCTCGACTCCCGGGTCCACGACGAGGCAGGACGCCGTGAAGTGGGCGGGCGGGCCGGCCTTGGCGACGGCGCCGGGGTGGGTCCGGAGGTGATCGGCGTAGGCCGCGCGCAGACGCTGCTGGTCAGGCTCGGACGGGGAGTATGCCGCGAGGACGGCGCCCAGATCCTGGGTCAGGTGTTCGAAACTGCTCACGTGCTACCGTCCACACCGCAGCACTTGTGCAGGTGCGAACATGGGGACTCGGTCACGGCGTCGGGCCGTCACCCGGGTCGTCCCCACGCAGCAGCGCGTCGAGGGCGGCGTCCATGTCGTCGGGGGTGTCACCGGCTGCCGCGCGGTCGACGTAGCCGATGATGTCGTCGAGGTCGGCGGCCGACGGGGCGAGGTCGGGGTGGCGCCAGGCGGCGTCGCGGCCCTCCGCGCCGAGCCGGTCCTCGAGGGCCTTGAACAGGTTCGCAGCGTCCCGGAGCCGGCGCGGGCGCAGCTCGAGCCCGACGAGGGAGGAGAAGGTCTTCTCGGCTGGCCCGCCCGTGGCCCGACGCCGCCGGACCGCCTCGCCGAGCGCGTCGGCGTGTGGCAGCTTGCCGGCGGTCGCTCGCTCGGTGACGACGTCGACCCAGCCTTCGACGAGTGCGAGGAGGGTCTCCAGCCGGCTCAGTGCCGCCCGTTGTGCGGGACTCTGCTCGGGTGTGAACAGGTTGTCCTGGAGGGCGCTCTGGAGCGCTGCCGGGTCCGACAGGTCGGCACCGGCGAGCGAGGCCTCGATGGCGTCGGTGTCGATGGTGATGTCGCCGGCATAGTCGCGCACGGCGGCCATCACCCCGGCGGCGAGCCAAGGGACGGCGCCGAACAGGCGGGTGCGGGCCGACTCGCGCAGCGCCAGATAGAGCCGGACCTCCTCGATCGGCACGTCGAGTCCTTCGGCGAAGGCGTCGACGTTGGCCGGGATCATCGCCACCTGCGGCGACGGGACGAGCGGGAGCGCCACCTCGGTGCCGGAGACGACCTCACCGGCGAGCGCGCCGACGGCCTGCCCGAGCTGCATGGAGAACATCGCGCTGCTCATCTTGTCCATCATCGGCGCCATCGCGGCGGCCGGATCGACACCCGGTGGCAGGACGCCCTCGGGGAGGGGCAGGTCACCGAGTCGGCCGAACTGGGCCTGCATCGCCGCGCCCACGGCGCCGGAGACACCGGCCGCGACGGGGGAGACGAGCTCGATCCAGAGGGGCATCGTCGCCTCGATCCACTCGGCCCGGCTCCACGCGGATCCGGTGAGGTCGTGGGCCGCGAACGAGGTCACCCCGTCGAGCCACAGGCGCGCGACGCCGAGCGCGTCGGCGACCGCCTTCTGCTGGCTCGTCGACACACTGGGGTCACCGCCGAGCGCGACGGTCCGCCGGGCCAGGTCGGTGGCGGTCGTCTGCGAGACCGGCCCGTCGAAGGGAGCCGCGAACATCTCCCGCACCTGGGCGCCCACCATGGTGAGCATTGCGGGGTCGAGCTG
>JBDTBX010000423.1:0-3101 GCA_039923915.1 Nostocoides sp.
CGCCTGTGAGCCCATGATGTTGCCCGGAGTCCCTGAGCCCGCTTGTCCACCCATCATCCTTCCCGGGGTGTTGGAGCCCGAGGAGGAGCAACCGGTGAGCAGCGCACCGACCACCAGCCCGGTCAAGAGGAAAACTCTGAACCCGCGATCATGTGTGCTCACCCCGCCACGTCACCACGGCTGCGTTGCGACGCACAGAGACCAACGTCCCGTCGCTCCCGCGCCGCACTGACGAACGGCCCCTCTTCTGGCCGGTGCCGTTCCTTCGCGACGCATCCGACCGTCGGATCACCAACGTTGTCTGCCGAGATGACGCCTTGGTTCAGGATTTTCCGCTCGTGGCTGAGACGAGGGCCTCGAAGAGACGGTTGTCGTCGCCGGCCTCGGGGTGCCATTGGACAGCCAGCCGGAAGGTTGCGGACGGGTCCTCCATCGCCTCCAGCGTCCCGTCGGCGTGCCAGGCCGTGGAGATGTAGCCACTGGCGTGCAGCGAGTCCGGGACCACGGCTTGGTGGTGGTAGGTCGGGACCTCTACCGGCCCGGCACCGAGAACGTCGGCGAGGACGGTGTCGGCGTGGACCGTCACGACGTGCGACGCGTAGACACCGACGTGCGGGGAGTGGACGTCGTTGCCCACCCGTGCGGGCGTGTGCTGTTCGAGGTGGGCGTCGGCAGCCACGGCGAGCACCTGCATCCCGCGGCAGATGCCCAAGGTCGGCAGGTCGCGCTCCCGGGACACATCGGCGAGAGCGATCTCCCACGTGTCCCGGTCGCGGCGCGGCTCCTGGGCGGTCGCGTCGGGCACGGCGGAATATCGGCTCGATTCGATGTCCGCACCCCCGGCGATGATCAGCCCGTCGATCCGCGACAGCACGTCCAGTGCCATGGAGTGCGTGGCGTCCTCGCGGGGCGGGAGGACGACGGCGATGCCGCCTGCCCGCTCCACGTGGGCGATGTAGGCGTACGGCAGCACCGCCGACTTCTGCCCCACCCAGGGCGAGCGGTCGACCGACTCGACGTAGCAGGAGATCCCGATGACGGGCATACGGCTCATGCCCTATGGCCTATCACAACGGCGTCACGTACGCGCCGGAGATGCCGCCGTCGACGAGGAAGGTCGACGCGGTCATGAACGAGGACTCGTCGGAGGCGAGAAACAGAACTGCGGCCGCCATCTCCTCCGGCTCGCCGAAGCGGCCCATCGGCACGTGGACCAGGCGGCGGGCCGCCCGCTCCGCGTCCGATGCGAACAGCTCCTTGAGCAAAGGGGTGTTGACCGGTCCTGGGCAGAGGGCATTGACCCGGACGCCCTCGCGAGCGAACTGGACCCCGAGCTCGCGGGTCATCGACAGCACCCCACCCTTGGACGCCGAGTACGAGATCTGCGAGGTCGCCGCGCCCATGACCGCGACGAATGAGGCCGTGTTGATGATCGAGCCCCGCTTCTGCTCGAGCATGTAGGGCAGCGCGGCCTTGCAGCACAGGTAGACCGAGGTGAGGTTGACCTCCTGGACCCGTCGCCACGCGTCGAGCTCGGTGGTAAGGATCGAGTCGTCGTCGGGCGGGCTGATTCCGGCGTTGTTGAAGGCGACGTCGACCGACCCGAAGGTGTCCTTGGCGACCTTGAAGAGGTTGTCGACCTCCTCCTTGCGCGTCACGTTGACGTGCACATAGGTGCCGCCGACCTCCTCGGCGATCGTCGCGCCGGCCTCGTCGGAGAGGTCACCGATGACCACTTGGGCTCCCTCCTCGGCGAACCGGCGCACCGTTGCCAGGCCGATGCCGGAGCACCCGCCAGTGACGACGGCAACTCTGCCCTCGAGCCGTCCCGGTCGATCGACCATCGTGATTCCCTCTCAGTCCGATGTGTTGAAGAAGACATTCTTGGTCTCGGTGAAGGCATCGAGCGCGTCCGGGCCGAGCTCGCGGCCGATGCCGCTGGCCTTGTAGCCACCGAACGGCGTCGAGTACCGCACCGAGGAGTGGCTGTTGACGCTGAGGTTGCCGGCCTCGACGCCGCGCGCGACGCGGATCCCGCGCCCCAGGTCCTTGGTCCAGATCGAACCGGAGAGTCCGTATGCCGTGTCGTTGGCCTTGGCGATGGCGTCCGCCTCGTCGTCGAACGGGAGCACGGCCACGACGGGACCGAAGATCTCCTCGCGCCAGACCTTGTCGGCGGTCGACTTGGGGAGCACGACGGTCGGGGCATACCACCAACCCTTCCCGTCGGGGGCCGAGCCGCGGAAGGCGATGTCGACGGCCTCGTCGCTCACGTCGATGTAGCCCCGGACCGTGTCGCGCTGGCCGCTGCTCACGAGGGGGCCCATCTGTGTCGCCTCGCTGCCCGGGTCACCGACGCGGACCGCCTTGAGGGCCACCTCGAACTGCTCCATGAACGTGTCGAAGACGTTGCGCTGCACCAGGATTCGGCTGCGTGCGCAGCAGTCCTGACCGGCGTTGTCGAGGAAGGACATCGGGGCCGCGGCCGCAGCGGCCACCACGTCTGCGTCGCCGAAGATGATGTTGGCCGACTTCCCGCCGAGCTCCAGGGTGATCCGCTTGAGCGAGTCGGCAGCCTTGCGCATGATCCCCTGGCCGACTGCGGTCGAACCGGTGAAGCAGACCTTGCGGACGTCGGGGTGGGTGACGAACCGCTCCCCCACGACCGAGCCCTTGCCGGCCAGCACCGTGAAGACGCCCTCAGGGATGCCTGCCTCCAGCGCCAGCTCACCGAGTCGGATCGCCGTGAGAGGCGTCAGCTCGGCTGGCTTGAGGACGACTGCGTTGCCCGCGGCCAGGGCCGGAGCGAAACCCCACCCGGCGATCGGCATCGGAAAGTTCCACGGCACGATGACCGACACGACGCCCAGCGGCTCCTTGAACGTCACGTCCAGCCCACCGGCGACCGGAATCTGCCGGCCGAACAACCGCTCCGGCGCGGCCGAGTAGTAGGTCAGCACGTCGCGGACGTTGCCGGCCTCCCACCGCGCGTTGCCGATCGTGTGCCCGGCGTTGGTGACCTCGAGCTGGGCCAGCTCCTCGAGGTGGTCGTCGACGACCTCAGCGAACCGGCGCAGCAGCCGACCACGATCGGCGGGGGA
>JBDTBX010000424.1:0-3322 GCA_039923915.1 Nostocoides sp.
TGGTCGGTGCCTTCTACGCCGGCACGACCTCGACCTACCACCTCCTCATCAAGGACTACGGGAAGACCGTTGACATCGTCGCGCCCTGATCCGGCGCGCCCGACGATCGCGTCCGACGCCGCGCCGCGCCCCGACCGGGCCCGCGCGCTCCTCGCCACGGCATCGGTCGCGGTGGCCCTGGCAGCCGCCGACACCTACGTCGTCGTCCTCGCCCTGACCGACATGATGAGCGGCGTCGGGGTCGGCGTCGACTCGCTGCAGAAGGCGACGCCGATCATCTCCGGCTTCCTCCTCGGCTACGTGGCAGTCCTTCCGCTCATCGGCCGACTGACGGATCTGGTTCCACGACAACGGGTCCTGCTCATCTGCCTCGGCGTCTTCGTGCTCGGCTCCGCCATCACCGCCCTCGCCGCTGACCTGCCGACCCTGGTCACCGGCCGGGTGATCCAGGGCGTCGGGGGTGGCGGCCTGGTCCCCGCCACCCTGGCGCTCGTCGCCGACCTCTGGCCCGCCGACCGCCGCGGAACTCCCCTCGGGGTGGTCGGCGCGGTCCAGGAACTCGGCTCGGTTCTCGGCCCCGTCCTTGGCGCCGCCATCCTCGCGATCGCCGACTGGCGGGCGATCTTCTGGGTCAACGCCGTCCTCGGCGTCCTCCTGTGGCTGCTCATCCGCCTCGCGGGTGGCCGGCCGGCCACCCGCGACGGGTCCGCTGAGGTGTCCCGTGGGCAGGACGGGCCGGCTGGGGCGGGCGGCATACAGCGAGTTGTGGGTTCTCGCCGGGCGGCGGCCGCGGCTGGCGCCCTCGGTCTCGTCTGCGGTGCACTCGCCCTGGCTGCACCTGCCCGCCTCGTCGACTCGGTCGCCCTGGGGGCGCCCTTCATCCCCTTCGGTGACCACACCAACCGGGTGCTGACCCCGATCGGCCTCGTCGCCGTCGTCCTGCTGCTGCTTGCCGTCGCCGTGACGGCATCGCAGTGGTGGGCCGTCCTGCGCCGGGCTGACCTGCTCGGTGCCGTCCTGCTCGGTTCGGCGCTCGGGCTGGTCATCCTCACCTTCGCCTCAGCCAATCCGGAGAAGGAGATCGTCGGCCCGGTCGGCTTCGCGCTGCTGCCCCTCGCCGTCGTCGCCGCCGGGCTCTACCTGTGGCGGCACCACACCGCCGACGACCCGCTCGTGCCGCGGGGCGTCGTCCAGGGCCGCAGCCGGGTCGCGCTCCTGGTGAGCGTCTTCGTCGGCGTCGCCCTCGTCGCGATCGTCGTCGACGTCCCGCTCCTCGCCCGACTGGGGGTGAACCACGACGAGACCGCTGCCGCCTTCGTGCTCGTCCGGTTCCTGCTCGCCGTCCCGGTGGGTGCCCTGGCCGGAGGATGGCTGCTGCGCCGGTCCGGCGACGGTCTCGTGGCTGGTGGCGGCCTGGCCGTCACCGCGCTGGGGCTGGCGAGCATGGCTCGATGGGACCAGACCTCGCTGACCCGCTGGCCGGCCACGGTCGTCCTCGTCGCCGTCGGGCTCGGCATCGGGCTCGCCCTGGCCCCCGTCAACAACGCCGCCCTGGCTGACGCGCCCGCTGACGCGCACGGCACCGCCTCAGCCCTTGTCGTGGTCGCCCGGACGATCGGCATGGTCGTCGGCCTGGCGTTCCTCACGGCGATCGGGCTGCACAAGTACTACGAGGCCGTCGCCGCCCTCGCCAACCCCGCCGACACCGCGGCTCTCGTCGAGGCCGCGGTTCAACAGGTGCGCTGGGTCTTCGGCGGGGCCGCCGTTGCTGCCGGACTCGGTGCCGTCAGCTGCCTCGGGCTCGGCCTCCGCCGACAGACTGGGACGTACGCCGCGAAGCGTACCTTCGGCCTCTGAGGTCCGGGACGCCGGGCATCCGCGGACGCAGATGCCCGGCGCCCGGCGCCCAGGCGTGACGTGGGGTCGATTCGCTGACGGGAGGGCCTGACGTGGGGTCGATTCGCTGACGGCCGCAGGCGGACGGCATACTCGATCCCACTCATGAGCGATCACACAGCCGACTGCGCCCCGGACATCGTCCCGAAGCCAGAAGTCGTCGAAGCTGTTGTCCGTGAACGGATCCCACGCGAGATCTGGGTCCTCATCGCCGCCGCGTTCACGATCGCGCTCGGCTACGGACTGATCTCACCGGTCCTGCCGCAGTTCGCCAAGAGCTTCGGAGTCGACGCAACAGCCAGCTCGATCGTGGTCAGCGCCTTCGCCTTCTTCCGTTTCGTCTTCGCCCCGGGCGGTGGACGCCTCATCGCCGTTCTCGGCGAGCGCCCCGTCTACCTCGTCGGCCTGCTCATCGTCGCCGTCTCCACCGGCGCGACCGCCTTCGCGCACTCCTACTGGCAGCTACTCGTGTTCCGCGGACTCGGCGGCATCGGCTCGGTCATGTTCACCGTGTCGGCCGTGGCGCTCATCGTCCGCCTCGCACCGGCGAACATGCGCGGGCGCGTCTCCTCGGCCTACGGCTCGGCCTTCCTCCTCGGCGGGATCGGCGGCCCGGTCGTCGGTGGAACACTCGGCGGACTCGGTCTGCGCGTCCCGTTCATCGCGTATGCCGTGCTCCTCGTCGTCGCGGCTGTTCTCGTGGCCGTCTTCATCAGCGGATCGGCGCTGCGCCCCGCCCCGGACGCGCCGACGCTGCCCGTCATGACCTTCCGGGACGGCTGGCACGACTCGGCCTACCGGGCCAGCCTCGGCGCCAGCTTCGCCAACGGCTGGGGCAACTTCGGGGTGCGCAACGCCATCGTCCCGCTCTTCGTCGTGGCAGCCATCGGCAGTCAGACCTGGCTCGTCGGAACGGTCCTGGCGACCTTCGCCGTCGGCAACGCGGTCGGGCTGACTGCCGCCGGCCGGCTCTCCGACCACCGCGGTCGTCGCCCGTTCATCCTGGCCGGTCTGGTCGTGAGCGGGCTCGCGACCCTCGTCACGGGGCTGGCCGGCAACCTGCCCGTGCTCCTTGCCATCTCGGTGTTCGCCGGGCTCGGGGCCGGAACCCTGGCACCGGCGCAACAGGCCGCGGTCGCCGACATCGTCGGGCGGGACCGCAACGGCGGACCCGCGCTCGCGGCATACCAGATGATGTCCGACGCCGGTGCGATCATCGGTCCTGTCCTCGCCGGCGTACTCGTCGACCACGGATCGTACGGGCTCGCGTTCGGCGCGTCAGGAGTGCTCACGGTCCTCGCGGCCATTCCGTGGCTTCGGGCCCGGGAGACGCTCAGTCGCTGAGCTGGACGACGACCGGGGCGTGGTCACTGGCGCCCTTGCCCTTGCGTTCCTCGCGGTCGATCGCCGCCCCCTCCACCCGGTC
>JBDTBX010000425.1:0-5543 GCA_039923915.1 Nostocoides sp.
TGCACCCGGCGGTCTGGCCGCGCGGGGCCCGGCGTGGCGACGACGGTGTGGTGCGGCTGGCCGGGGTGACGGTCGCGGAGCTCGCCGAGACCTACGGCACCCCGCTGTTCGTGGTGGACGAGGCGGACTTCCGGGCCCGCTGCGCCGAGTACGCGGCCGCCTTCGGCGCCCCGGAACGGGTGCACTACGCGTCCAAGGCCTTCCTCTGCTCCGAGATCGCCCGCTGGGTGGCCGAGCAGGGCCTGAGCCTGGATGTGTGTTCCGGCACCGAGCTTGCCGTCGCGCGCCACGCCGGTTTCCCGGCGCACCGGATCGCGATGCACGGCAACAACAAGTCCGAGGCCGAGCTGACCGCCGCCGTCACGGCCGGCGTCGGCGCGGTGGTGCTCGACTCCTTCCAAGAGATCACCCGGCTGGATGATCTCGCCCGGCGGCACGGGGTGGCGCAGCCGGTGCTGGTCCGGGCCACCGTCGGCGTCGAGGCGCACACCCACGAGTTCATCGCCACCGGCCACGAGGACCAGAAGTTCGGCTTCTCCCTCCAGAGCGGGCAGGCCGCGGCTGCCGCCGAGGCCATCCTCCGGCGGCGGAGCGTCCTTGACCTGCGCGGCCTGCACTCCCACATCGGGTCGCAGATCTTCGACACGAGTGGCTTCGAGCTCTCGGCCCGCCGACTCGTGCAGCTGCACGCGGAGATCTGCCGGGCACACGGCATACGGATGCCGGAGATCGACCTCGGCGGCGGCTTCGGCATCGCCTACACGAGCCAGCACACGCCGCTCGATCCGGCGCACCTCGGCAGCCAGCTCGCCGACATCGTCGAGCGCGAGTTCACGACGGTTTCCGACGACCGGGCCCAGTGGCCGCGGGTGTCGATCGAGCCGGGCCGAGCGATCGTCGGGCCGAGCATGTTCACGCTCTACGAGGTCGGCACGATCAAGGAGGTCGATCTCGGCGACGGGCACGCACGGACCTACGTGAGCGTCGACGGCGGGATGAGCGACAACGTCCGCCCGGCGCTCTACGAAGCGGACTACTCGTGCACCTTGGCCGGCCGCCGCTCCGATGCACCGCCGCGGCTGTCGCGCGTCGTCGGGCGACACTGCGAGAGCGGGGACATCCTCGTCATGGACGAGTACCTCCCCGCCGACCTCCGGCGCGGCGACCTCATCGCCGTCCCCGGCACCGGCGCCTACTGCCGCAGCCTGTCCAGCCAGTACAACCACACACCCCGTCCGCCGGTCGTCTCGGTGCGGGACGGCATGGTGACGACGCTGCTCCGGCGCGAGACGATCGAGGACCTGCTGGCCCTCGACGTCGGCTGAGCGGACAGCACTGGCACACTGACGTGCGTCCGGATGACGAACAGGCGGCGTCCAGTCCGTGGACATTGGTGAGGATGAAGGCATGACTGACAACCGGGCCACCGAGGGCCCCATCCGGGTCGCCCTGCTGGGCTGCGGCGTCGTCGGGTCGAGCGTGGCCACGATGTTCACCGCGCACTCCGCCGACCTCGCCGCCCGCGTCGGTCGTCCGCTCGAGCTCGTCGGGATCGCGGTCCGTCGCGCGGGCAAGGACCGATCCGACCTGCCCGTCGACCCGGCCCTGTTCACGACCGACGCGGCCGAGCTGGTCACCCGCGCCGACATCGTCATCGAGGTCATCGGTGGCATCGACCCCGCGCGTGACCTCATCCTGGCGGCCCTGAAGCACGGCGCGTCCGTGGTCACGGCCAACAAGGCGCTGCTCGCCGAGGACGGTCCGACCCTGTATGCCGCGGCTGATGCGGCGGGCGCTGACCTCTACTACGAGGCCGCCGTCGCCGGCGCCATCCCGATCCTCCGGCCGATCCGCGAGAGCCTGGCCGGCGACGACGTCCGCAAGGTGCTCGGCATCGTCAACGGCACGACCAACTTCGTGCTCGACAAGATGGACACGACCGGCGCCGGCTTCGCCGAGGTGGTCGAGGAGGCCCAGGCTTTGGGCTACGCCGAGGCCGACCCGACGGCCGACGTCGAGGGTTTCGACGCCGCCGCCAAGGCGGCGATCCTGGCGAGTCTGGCCTTCCACACCCGGGTGTCGATCGCCGACGTCCACCGCGAGGGCATCACCGACGTCACCGCGGCCGACATCCAGGCCGCCCGTGACATGGACTGTGTCGTCAAGCTGCTCGCGATCTGCGAGAAGACCGGGGAGGGCGCTGACGCCGGCGTCAGCGTCCGGGTTCACCCCGCGATGATCCCGCGCAGCCACCCGCTCGCCAGTGTCCGCGAGGCCTACAACGCGGTGTTCGTCGAGGCCGCCGCAGCCGGGCAGCTGATGTTCTACGGCAAGGGCGCCGGCGGCGACCCCACCGCCAGCGCAGTCCTTGGCGACGTCGTGGCCGTGGCCCGGCACAAGGTGAGCGGCGGTCGCGGACCCGGCGAATCGGCATACGCCGACCTCCCGGTGCACCCCATGGGCCAGGCCCGGACGCGGTACCACATCAGCCTCGACGTCGCCGACCGACCTGGCGTCCTCGCCCAGGTCGCAACGGCATTCGCCGAGCACGACGTGTCGATCGAGACAGTCCGCCAGCGGGTCACCGACAATGGCCGGGCCAACCTGATCGTCGTCACCCACACCGCGCCCGACGCGGCGCTGTCGTCAACCATCGACGCGCTCGCCCAGCTCGAGATCGTCACCGAGGTCATCTCGGTGATGCGCGTGGAAGGGGCCTGACCGGTGGCTCGGCTCTGGCGTGGCGTGATCCGCGAGTATGCCGCGCGGCTGCCGATGCTCGCCGGCTCACCCGTCGTGACCCTCCAGGAGGGCGGCACGCCGCTCATCCCCGCCGAGAAGCTCTCCGCACGGGTCGGCGCCCACGTCTGGGTCAAGTACGAGGGCCTCAACCCGACCGGGTCGTTCAAGGACCGGGGCATGACGACGGCGGTCTCGTATGCCGCGGGCAAGGGTGCCGAGGTCGTCGTCTGCGCCTCCACGGGCAACACGTCGGCCAGCGCTGCGGCCTATGCGACGAAGGCCGGAATGCGTTGTGCCGTACTGGTTCCCGCCGGAAAGATCGCCATGGGCAAGCTGTCGCAGGCGATCGCCCACGGCGCCGACCTGATCCAGGTCGACGGCAACTTCGACGACTGCCTGACCATCGCCCGCAAGCTCGACGAGGTCTATCCGATCGAGCTGGTCAACTCGGTCAACCCGGCGCGGATCGAGGGTCAGAAGACGGCCGCGTTCGAGGTCGTCGACGCACTCGGCGACGCCCCCGACATCCACGTCCTGCCGGTCGGCAACGCCGGGAACATCACGGCCTACTGGCAGGGCTACTCCGAGTACCACTCCGGCTCAGACGAGCCCGGCCCGGCGACCAGGCGGCCGCGGATGTGGGGCTACCAGGCCGCCGGTGCCGCGCCGCTCGTCCTCGGCCACCCGGTCGACGACCCGGAGACCATCGCGACCGCCATCCGGATCGGAAACCCTGCATCGTGGACGCAGGCGATCGCCGCCCGCGACGAGTCGGGCGGGCTCATCGACTCGGTCACCGACGAGCAGATCCTCGCCGCGCACCGGCTGTTGTCCTCCACGGAAGGCATCTTTGTCGAGCCTGGTTCCGCGGCTTCGATCGCCGGTCTGCTCAAGGCCCACGAGAACGGCCTGATCCCTGCGGGTTCGACGATCGTCTGCACGGTGACCGGTCATGGGCTCAAGGACCCCCAGTGGGCGCTCAAGGGCGCCGACGGCGTCGAGGTCGTGCCGATCCGGGTCTCGGTCGACGTCGTCTCCGTGGCGCGCGCCCTCGGTCTCGAGAACTGACCCGGATGCCGGCCGGCTCACCACTGCTGCCGGGCACCTCGGTGACCGTCCGGGTGCCGGCCAGCAGCGCCAACCTCGGGCCGGGTTTTGACTCGATCGGCCTGGCGCTCGGCGTCTGGGACGAGTGCACGGCGACGGTCTCCGACGAACCGGGTCTGGTCGTCGAGGTCGATGGGGAGGGTGCCGGCGAGGTGCCGCTCGACGGGTCGCACCTCGTCGCACGGACCATGCGTACGGCCTGGCGCGACGTCGGCGTCGAGCCGCCCCCTGGCCTTCGCCTGCACTGCACCAACGCCGTCCCCCACGGTCGGGGCTTGGGTTCCTCCGCAACCGCCATCGTCATGGGAATCGTTGTGGCACAGGGCCTCTGGGCCGCCGCACTCGAGGGACAACCCATCGACCTTGAGGCGATCAACGACCTGGCGGCCAGGCTTGAGGGGCACCCTGACAACGCCTCCGCCAGCGTCTTCGGTGGGCTCACCGTGTCGTGGTCGGACGACCTCGGTGAACCGGGCGCGACCCGGACCGTCCGCCCCAGCCTGCACCCCGATCTCGATGTCGTCGTCTTCGTCCCCGAGACGCAGCTGTCCACGGCCAAGGCGCGCTCGGTGCTCCCGGCGCAGGTGCGGCTCGCGGATGCCGGCGCCAACGCCGGCCGGGCTGCCCTGCTCGTCCATGCCGTGACCGCCGATCCGGCCCTGCTGCTCCCGGCCACCCGCGAATGGCTCCACCAGGAGGCGCGGAGGGAGTCGTATGCCGCGTCGATGATCCTCGTCGACGGCCTGCGCGCCGCCGGGCACGCCGCCGTCATCTCTGGTGCCGGGCCGTCCGTCCTCGTCCTCACGACCCGCGGGGCTGCCCCGGAGGTAGCCGACCACGGCGGCGCGGGATGGCGGGTGCTGCGACCCGGCATACCGGCCACCGGTTCGCACATCGTCGGGTGAGGACCGCGGCAGGCCCGAGGTTGCGGCATACGGGATCCGTGGTGTCCGGGACACGCGATGGTCACGATGAGATGGCTGCACGGGAGCCCGGGCAGTTGGGTGCTACATTGACAGCGTTGTCGCAGCCGATGCCGGGCCGTTCGCCCGATGCCAGCCGGCGACATCACCCTCATGTGAGCCGAGTTCGTCGCCCTGCCGTGGCACGCCACGACCGCTGGCGGCGACATCACCTCATGTGACCCTTAGGTCAAGACCACTGGCCGTCAACCACCGGTTTGTCATCTGAGTACGAACCGCAGACGAGGGGAAGGATCCTTCGTGACCGACACCACCACACTCGAAGCCACCTCCGCCGCACCGCGGCGTTCCGGATCGCTCACGGCACTCAAGCTGGCCGAGCTCCAGGGGCTGGCATCGAGCATGGGCATCTCCGGCACCGCCAAGATGCGCAAGAACGACCTCGTCGAGGCGATCAAGGCCCGGCAGGGTGGCGCGGGCGCCGCCCCGGTCGCTCGTGCCGAGCGCGCCGGGCGCAGCGAAGACGCCGACCGTCCCGAGCGCACCAACCGTGCTGGGCGCACCGGAAGTGCCGAGCGCACCGGAGGTGCCGAGCGCACCGGAAGCGCCGAGCGCGTCGAGCCTGCACCCACAGGCGAGCAGACCCCCGCGACCACTGACGGCGGCCGGGCCGGAGCCGGCCAGGGCGAGCGGCGCAACCGTCGCGCCGGACGACCGGCCGGTGAAGCCGCACCGAGTCCCACGACCCAGACCCCCACCAGCGGCGACGGC
>JBDTBX010000426.1:0-2664 GCA_039923915.1 Nostocoides sp.
GACGGGCATCGGCGAGCGGTTGGCCACCGACGGCGAGTTCCGCTCACGCGTCGATGCCCTCGCGTTCACCATCCGCTAGGCCGATTGTCGGTGCGGTGGGGAGTGCTCTGCATGGTGCCCGCACGGCCGAGGAGGGGAGCTGGCTGATTTCAGATCGCGCGCCCTCGCCTGTTAGCCTGTGGTCTGACCGGCTGTGCCCTCACGGGCAGAGCATGCAAGCGAAGCCCCGGCTTCCACCCGCGTTGACCACCAGGTCGCCGGGTTCCGACGGTCGATGTGGTTCGGTATGCCGCGCGCTCGGGCTCACGCCAGGGGTGCGCACCCGGCATACGACGACCGCGTTGGCCGATGTCGGATCCAGGGCTCCTCGCGCAGCACGGCGAGGAGCCTTTCTCGTTGTGCTGGTCGACCAGACGTCACGACGAAGGAGCAACACATCAGCGAGCCTCGTATCAACGATCGCATCCGGGTTCCCGAGGTGCGGTTGGTCGGCCCCAACGGGGAGCAGGTCGGAATCGTCCGCGTGGAGGTGGCCCTCCAGCTGGCCGCCGATGCGGACCTCGATCTCGTCGAGGTGGCCCCGATGGCCAAACCTCCCGTCGCCAAGCTCATGGACTTCGGCAAGTACAAGTACGAAGCCGCCATGAAGGCGCGGGAGGCCCGCAAGAACCAGGTCAACACGGTCATCAAGGAGATCAAGCTCCGCCCGAAGATCGACCCGCACGATTACGGCACCAAGAAGGGCCATGTCGAGCGGTTCCTCGGCGGTGGCGACAAGGTCAAGGTGACGATCATGTTCCGCGGTCGCGAGCAGAGTCGCCCGGAGCTGGGCTACCGGCTGCTCCAGCGGCTCGCGGAGGATGTCGGCACCTTGGGCACCGTGGAGTCCTCGCCCAAGGTCGACGGCCGCAACATGATCATGGTGCTGGCCCCGCTGCGCAAGAAGTCCGAGGCCAAGGCCGAGCAGCGCCGTCGCCGCGACGAGCAGGGCCACGCCCGCGACGCCGGTCCGTCGACCGAACCCGAGGAGATGCTGCTCGACGACGACCTCGCCGAGCAGATCGAGGCGGCGACCAGCCAGCCGGCCCCGGCCGCCGAGGTGACCGCCGCTCCGGTCGCTCCCGTCGAGGAGGTTCCTGCGCCCGAGGCTCCGATGGTGCAGACCCCGGTCGAGCAGACGCCTGTGGCGCAGACCCCGGTCGAGCAGACGCCTGTGGTGCAGACCCCGGTCGAGCAGACGCATGTGGCGCAGACCCCGGCAACGCAGGTTCCGGTCGTCGAGGCTCCGGCGGCCAAGACCACCCCGGCCCCGCGGCCCACTGCGCGACCGGCAGCCGCCAAGCCCACCCCGGTCGCCAAGCCGGCACCGGCGGCCAGGCCCGCGCCGCGCGCCCCCCGAAAGACTGCGGCCACGCCCCCAGCCTGACTGCGACCGAGCCATTCATCCCCCACGCACGTCCCGCAACAAGAAGGAGATCGGCCGCCATGCCGAAGAACAAGACCCACAGCGGCGCAAAGAAGCGCTTCCGCCTCACCGGGAGCGGCAAGCTCATGCGCGAGCAGGCCGGCCACGTCCACAAGTTCCACGAGAAGACCCCGCAGAAGGCTCGCCGCCTCTCGCGCGACCTGATCGTGTCCGCGGCCGACACCAAGGCCGTCAAGAAGCTCCTCGGCAAGTAAGCCGTTCCCCTCACCCACGAACCACCGCGGCCTGACGGCGGCGGACGAAAGCAAGGAGTACTCACGTGGCACGCGTGAAGCGGGCGGTCAACGCCCACAAGAAGCGCCGGGTTGTTCTGGAGCGCGCCAGCGGTTACCGCGGTCAGCGGTCGCGGCTGTACCGCAAGGCCAAGGAGCAGGTCCAGCACTCACTCGGCTATGCCTACCGGGACCGTCGCGCCCGCAAGGGTGACTTCCGTCGCCTCTGGATCCAGCGGATCAACGCCGGCGCCCGCGCCAACGGGATGACCTACAACCGCTTCATCCAGGGCCTCAAGGCCGCTGAGATCGAGGTCGACCGTCGCATGCTCGCCGAGCTCGCCGTCAACGACGAGGCCGCCTTCGCCGCGCTCGTCGACATCGCCCGCGCCAACGTCCCGGCCCAGGCCGACGTCAAGGCCGGCGCCTGACCACGCCCGGTTCACCGGACGTTTCATCAGCAGGAGCGCCCGTGCTGGCCAACCCCCGAGCCGATCGGGTCAGGACAGTGCGGGCGCTCGCGCGTCGGCAGGCACGCGAGAAGTACGGACAGTTCCTCGCCGAGGGCCCGCAGTCGGTTCGGGAGGCGATCCGGCACGCACCCAGCGCCCTGCTCGACGTCTACGCGACGGCCGAGGCCGGCCAGCGGTATGCCGTGGAGCTCGCCGAGGCGGTCGACCATCGGATCCACGTCCACACGGTGACCGACGAGGTGCTGGCCGCGATGGTCGGGACCGACGCACCGCAGGGACTGCTGGCCGTATGCCGCGTTCCCGTCCCGGGGCCGGACCCGTTGGGCGACGTACTGGCCGGGGAGCCCCGGCTGCTCGTCCTGCTCACCAACGTGCGCGACCCGGGCAACGCCGGAACCGTGATCCGTGCGGCAGATGCCTTCGGGGCCGACGCCGTCCTCGTGAGCGAGGGATCGGTCGATGTCCACTCACCCAAGGTCGTCCGGTCGAGCGC
>JBDTBX010000427.1:0-5057 GCA_039923915.1 Nostocoides sp.
TATCGACGCGGCACCGCCTCTACGCTGGCTCCATGGCGCCCGTCCTCACCCTCCCTGGCGGCAGAATGATGGCGTATGCCGCCTACGGAGCCCCCGAGGGTCGCCCGGTCCTGTACTTCCACGGCACGCCTGGCACCGAGGGCACCGGCGCGATCGCCGAGGAGGCGGCCCTGGCCCACCACCTGCGGCTCATCGCGCTGACCCGGCCGGGGTACGGCGAGACGACGCTCACGCCGCCCGGGTTGGCCTCGGTTGCGCGGGATGCGCTCGTCCTGGCGGACACTCTGGGACTGGAGACGTTCCTCACCCACGGCGTGTCCGGAGGGGGGCCGTATGCCGTGGCTGTCGCGGCGGTCGCCCCCGACCGGGTGGACGGCGTCCTCGCGTCCGCCGGGACCGGCAGGCACCTCGAGATCAAGCCCGAAGCCTTCAGCCAGACCGATCGCGAACAGATCGCCCGGGCCACCGCAGGCGACCTCGAGGGCGCGACAGCGGCCATGACGGCGCAGACCATCACCGACATGGGCCCGCTCCTGGAGCTGGACGCGGACGCCTTCGCAGTGGCGTTCCGCGCCCTGCTCCCGCCCGGCGAACGCAGCATGGATGACCACCCCGAGATCCGGCGCATCCTGATGGCAGACGTCCATCAGGCTCTCCGGACGGTGGCCGGCTACGTCCGCGACCACCTCTCGTGGGGGATGCCGTGGGACATCGACCTGGGCGCGATCACGTCGCCGACGCTGCTCGTCCACGGTGACCGCGACGCCATGGTGCCCGCGGACCACGGCCAGTGGCTCGCAGAGCGGATCCCCGGAGCCGAGCGCATCGTCCTGGCTGACGCCGACCACGGCGTGGTCACCATGCTCCGGCTCGACGAGCAGTACGCACGACTGGTGGCCATCGCTCGTTGAGGTTCGTGTCCCGGGTCGTGCCGCTCAGGACGAGGCGCGGCCGACGGTGTAGCGGATGCCCTGGGTGAGCACGATCCCCCCGTCGGGTTGGCGCGCCTCCTCGAGCAGCACGGCTGCCCTCGCGACCACATCGCCGTGGTGCCCCTCCGGGACGGCGGCCCACATCGCGCGTTGCCCCGCGCTCATACTGAACCGGCGCCACTGCTCGGCATCGTCGAAGGCAACGGACAGGTCATACGTCACGGTTCGTACCTCGGTGCCACCGGCTGTGGCCAACAGTTGCTCCATGCCGGCATCGCTTCGGAAGGGGCTGTCCTGGTCGAGGAGCCGGGGGTCGCGCAGCGCGGGCGGGAGCCACGGTGTGAAGAGGTCCTCTACTGACGACCACACCGAGTCATGCGCACCGAAGGTCGTCACTCCGATCCGCCCACCGGGCGCGACGAGGCCGACCCACCGGCGCAGCGCCTCTGCCGGGTCGTCGAGGAAGAACAGGACGAGCGAGGACGCGACGATGTCGTATGCCGCCTGCGGGAGGTCCGGCGCGCCAGCGTCCAGAACCCGGACGTCGGCACGGTGTCCGGCGGCGAGGAGCAGCGCCTCGGTGCGGGTGGCCATCTCCGGGCTGAGGTCCACCGCCGTCACCGCTCCCTCGGGCCCGACCGCATCGGCCAGCCCGAGCGTCACTGCACCCCTGCCGCAGCCGATGTCCAGCGCCCGCTCCCCCGGCTGCGGCGCCAGCTCGCCCACGAGCCCGGCGGCGATCGGCTCGAAGAACGACACACCGGACTGGTCGTAGTCGGCGGCCACGGCGTCGAACAGAGCCCGGATCCCGTCCCGTTGTGAGATCGGGGGGTCGGTCGGCGATGTCATGGCACCGAGTGTGGCGCGAACCGCGTCGGCGCGAGGAGGAACGGGCCGAAGTCAGTCCGCGCGGACGACCCGACGCAGGGCGGCGACGACGACCTCCGGTGCATCGGTGTGCACCCAGTGCCCGGCACCCTTGACGGTCAGTTGCCGGGTCCGCGGGAACAGCGTGCGCATCGCCTCACCGTCCTCGGGCTGGACGTAGCGCGACTCGCCTCCCGTGAGCCAGACCACCACCCCGTCGTATGCCGGGTACTCACCGGCGGTGTCGGGCCAGCCGGCCATCCGCGAGCCGGCCCCCAGCGCTGCGTCAGCGGCGATCAGGTCGAGGTTGGCTTGCCACCGCCACCCGTCACCATCGCGGCGGAGGTTCTGTAGGAGGAAAGCCTTGACACCCGGGTCTGGCTCTGCGAAACGGGATTCGGCGTCTGTTCGGCTCGTCACCTCGGCCAGCGGCAACCCCTGCATCTCCCCGATGTACCCAGCGAACCGGTCGAGGCTCAGGTAGTCCTTGGGTGCGATATCGACGACGACGAGCCGCTCCGCGAGGTCGGGATGAGCGAGAGCCAGGATCATGGCGACCTTGCCCCCCAGAGAGTGGCCCACGACGGTCCACCGCTCGCCCGGCGCAGCCGCCGTCAGGGTCGAGGCGACGGCCGCGGCATACGACTCGAAGGAAAACACCCCGGACCAGGGTGACCTTCCGTGGTCGGGCAGGACGACGAGCAGGCATCGCGCGTCGGTGCCGGCGGGACCGCTGACCGCCTTGGCGATCTGCATCCAGTTGCGGCCCTGACCGAAGAGCCCGTGGAGGAACACGATCCGCGGCCCGGCGGTGCCGACCGAGAGCGTGTGCAGCCCAGTCACCGACCCAGGAACTTCTCGAACCCCGCGGGCAGGTTGGCCGGGTCGAGCTCGGGCACCGGCGTCCCACCCAGGCCGGCGGCTGAACCGCCGCCGAACGCTGATCCACGACCGGCGACGGACGGGCCAGCCGCACGTCTGGCGGCCGCCTCGGCCTCCTCCTCCGCACGCCGGGCCGGATTGCCGGACTTGGACTTCTTGCGCTGCGGCTGCGGCTTGCCCTTGCCGCGCCCACCACCGAGGCCGGGCATCCCCGGCATACCGGGAATACCGCCGCCCTTGGCCAGGCTCTTCATCATCTTCTGGGCTTCGCCGAACCGCTCGAGCAGCGAGTTGACCTCCGAGACGGTGACCCCGGAGCCGCGCGCAACGCGGGCGCGACGGGAACCGTTGATCGCCTTCGGGTGGGTCCGTTCGTAGGGCGTCATGGACCGGACCATCGCCTCGATCCGGTCGAACTCGCGCTCGTCGAGGTTGTCCAGCTGGGCCCGCATCTGGCCCATGCCCGGCATCATCCCGAGCATCGCCTTGAGTGAGCCCATCTTCTTGATGGCCGCCATCTGCTGGAGGAAGTCGTCGAAGGTGAAGTCCTCCTGGGCGAGGAACTTGCGCTCCATCTCGGCCGCGTGGTGCTGGTCGAAGGCCTTCTCGGCCTGCTCGATGAGGGTGAGCACGTCGCCCATGTCCAAGATGCGCGAGGCCATCCGGTCGGGGTGGAAGACCTCGAGGTCCTTGACTCCCTCACCGGTGCTGGCGAACATGATCGGCCGCCCGGTCGTGCCGACAACGGACAGCGCGGCACCACCGCGGGCGTCGCCGTCGAGCTTGGACAGGACGACGCCGGTGAAGTCGACGCCCTCGAGGAAGGCCTGGGCGGTGTCGACCGCGGCCTGGCCGATCATCGCGTCGATGACGAAGAGGACCTCGTCGGGCTGGATGGCGGCCCGGATGTCGGCGGCCTGCTGCATGAGGTCGGCGTCGACGGCCAGGCGGCCGGCGGTGTCGACGATGACGACGTCGTAGAGCTTGCCGATGGCGTACTGGATGCCGTCGTCGGCCACCTTGACCGGGCTGCCGTAGGACCTGGTGCCCTCACCGGTGCCACCGACGGCGTCGTGGCCACCGATGTTGCCGCGCTCGGGGGCGTAGACGGGGACTCCGGCGCGCTCGCCGACGACCTCGAGCTGAGTGACGGCGTTGGGCCGCTGGAGGTCGGCGGCGACGAGGAGCGGGGTGTGCCCCTGGTCCTTGAGCCACTTGCCCAGCTTGCCGGCGAAGGTCGTCTTGCCCGAGCCCTGGAGCCCGGCCAGCATGATGACGGTCGGCGGGTTCTTGCCGAACCTCAGCTGCCGGGTCTGCCCACCGAGGATCGAGACGAGCTCCTCGTTGACGATCTTGATGACCTGCTGGGCCGGGTTGAGCGCCTCGGAGACCTCCGCGCCGAGCGCCCGTTCGCGCACACCGTGGGTGAACGCCTTGACGACCGGCAGCGCGACGTCAGCCTCGAGCAGCGCCATCCGGATGTCACGGACCGTCTTGTTGACGTCGGATTCGGTGAGGCGGCCCTTGCCGCGCAGGTTCTTGAAGGTCGCAGCGAGGCGATCGGAGAGGCTGGTGAACACCGGCCAAGGCTATCTTCCGGATGCCGCGCCGCCGGAATCGAGCCCGGTCAGGGCGGGGGGTGGCCCTCGCAGGTGTCGATGACCATGGCGAGGACCTGGGCCACCTTGGCGGGCTCGAGGACCCGGCTACCGAACTCGGTGACGGAGAACGTGTCCAGGGTCTGACCGGCATACGTCGCGATGTGTGCCGAACGCACCGACAGACCGGCCCTGGCGAAGGTCATCCCGAGCTCGTGGAGCAGGCCGATCCGGTCCTGCGCCCTGACCTCGATGACGGTCGCGTCAGCCCAGGCCTGCGGCACGACGAGCGCCCGGGCCCGCCCCGGCACGCCGGTCGCCCCCGAGCCGGCACCGGGGCGAGCGGCATCGGTCCGGCGCCGGTGGAGCAGGTTGAGCGGCGCCCGGTCCCCGGCCGCGAGCCGGACGAGGCTCCGGCTGATGGCCTCGGGGTCGGGCGCGGACCCCGATGGCGTCTCGACGTGCCACTCGTTGGCGGCCACACCATCGACCGTGCGCAGGATCGCGGTGCGCACGATGAGCCCCTGTGCCGCGAGGAGACCGGCGGTGTCGGCGAACAGCCCGAGCCGGTCGCGATCGACGATGTCGATGCGGTACGAGCCGCCCTGCGGTCGGACCAGGACCTCCGGCTCCCCCGCAGCGACCGCCTCGATGGTCTCGTGGCTGACCCGGTCGGCGCGCTCGACGAGGGGCGGGGCCGCACCGCTGTCCAGACGCGCGCGCACCTCCACGCCGAGCTGGCCGAGCAGGGTCGACCGCCAGTCGGTCCACGCCTTGG
>JBDTBX010000428.1:0-3376 GCA_039923915.1 Nostocoides sp.
GGGGATGAACAGCGCCTCGCAGCCGACGATGAGGCCGTTGGGGATCCACATCGTGAAGTAGAGCGGGCGGATGACGCGGGAGCCGAGGAGCAGCCGGTTCACCGCCTGGGTTCTGCCCATGACCTTGCCCGAGGCCCGCGGCGGGTGGTCGGCCAGGCCGAAGCGCGTGATGACGACGGCCACGAAGGTCATCGCCGCCGAGATGACGAAGAGGTGGGTCGTCGCGAACCAGAGCAGGAGCAACCCGCCGACGCCGTTGCCGATGACCTGCATCCCGCCGACGAGGACGCTCATCGTGGACCGGGCGAGGACGAAGCCGTCGGCCGGGACGATGTCGCTGACCAGGGCCATGACGGTGCCTGAGGTGGCCGAGACGACGAGGTAGCCGACGGCCAGGAGGGCGAACCGCCACCCCCAGGCCAGGCCGGGGATGAGCTGGAACAGGTCGGTGACGGCCGACGTGAGCCCGACGAGGATCATCGCTGTCCGCGGCCGGATCAGGTCAGCGGTGGCGAGCAGGAAGTGACTGGTGGCGAGCTGGACGAGTGGGCCACCGAAGAGGGCGAGGCCGGTGAGCAATGCAGAGCCGGTGGTCTGGAAGATGATCGTCCCGAGGGCCAGGCTGCCGACCACGACGCCGAGCATGACGAAGGCCCGCGCCACGAACAGCACGGCGAACTCGCGGACGGCGAACAGCTCGCGGTAGGTCCTCACAGTCGGCCACTATGTGGGCGCCGACGGCAAAATGCCAGTCTTTCGCGTGCAGCGAAACACGGGTAGCTGGAACGTCCCGACCGCCGCAACGCGATCGGGTGCTGCGGGACGACGTCGTCCCTGACAAACGTCATGGGTGAGTCGTGACATCTGTCGCGGGCGCGCCGCTCGTTCGTCGGCCACGATGGCTGGCATGGAAACCACACACCAACGGTCGCCCGTCAGCAGCGGGGCGCACCCCCCGCCGGCGATCCGGCTCCGGGGCGTCACCAAGAGCTTCGGCGACGTCCACGCGGTCCGCGGGATCGACCTCACCGTCCAGTCCGGCGAGATCGTCGCCTTCCTCGGTCCGAACGGTGCCGGCAAGACGACGACGATCGACATGGTGCTCGGCCTGTCCGAGCCGACCGAGGGTGAGGTCGAGGTGTACGGGATGACCCCGCGACGGGCCATCCATCACGGCCTCGTGTCTGCCGTCATGCAGACCGGCGGCCTGCTCAAGGACTTCACCGTGGCCGAGACCCTGCGTTATGCCGCCAGCGTCTTCGCCGCGAGCGAGCCGGTCGAGGTGGCGATGGAGCGGGCCGGCATCTCTGGCATCGCCCAACAGCTGGTCGGCAAGTGCTCCGGCGGAGAGCAGCAGCGCCTACGGTTCGCGATGGCGCTGCTCTCCGACCCCGAGCTGCTCATCCTCGACGAGCCGACGACCGGCATGGACGTCGAGGGGCGCCGGGACTTCTGGAACGCGATCCGTGCCGACGCAGCCAAGGGGCGGACGGTGATCTTCGCGACCCACTACCTGGAGGAGGCCGACCTGTATGCCGACCGGGTCATCCTCGTCCGCAAGGGCCAGGTCGTCGCCGACGGCACGTCAGCACAGATCAAGGCGATGGCCAGCGGGCGGACCGTCACCGCCACCGTTCCGGACCTCACCGAGGAGATGGTCCGCGGCATACCGGCCGTGGAAGGTATCGACATCCGCGGCGACCGGGTCATCATCACGTCCAAGGACACCGACACGGTGGCTCGCCACCTGTTGACCACAACGGGTGCGCGAGACCTGGAGATCGCCGCCCAAGGACTGGAGGACGCCTTCATCGCGCTCACCTCCGAGGAGAACAAGGGAGAGACCTCATGACCGCAACCGTCCCCAACCTCGACCGGCGCGGGCCGTCGATGGGCGGCTTCAACGCGACCCTGCTCGGCTTGGAGCTGCGCCGGATGTTGCGCAACAAGCGGACCATGATGTTCGCCATCGGCCTGCCCGTCATCTTCTACGTGATCTTCGGCCAGACCATCAACGCCAAGGACCAGGACCTGGGGCCGGGCACGCACGGCAACGTGAGCGCCTTCATCATGATCAGCATGGCTCTCTACGGCGCCTGCCTGGCCACGACGAGTGGCGGCTCGATGGTGTCCATCGAGCGGGCTCAGGGCTGGAGCCGTCAACTGCGCCTCACTCCGCTCTCACCGGTCGCCTACGTGCTCACCAAAGCGATCACCGCCATGGCGCTCGGCGGGGTGTCGGTCCTTGCCGTCTACGTCGTCGGCGTCCTCACCGGCAAGGCCCAGATGCCGCTCTGGGCATGGGTCAGCACGGCGCTCGTCGTGTGGGTCGGGTCCCTCATGTTCGCCGTGTACGGGCTCTTCATGGGCTATCTGCTGCCCACCGAGAACGTCATGCAGATCCTGTCGTTCACGCTGGTCATCTACGCCTTCGCCGGCGGGCTTTTTCTCGACCTCAGCACCACCGCCGGCTGGTACCAGACGCTGGCCAAGTTCACTCCGCTCTGGGGTCTGAACCAGCTGGTCCACGCGCCCATCCTCGCCGACTTCGAGTGGACCGCGCTGCTCAACGCGATGGTCTGGCTCGCCCTGTTCGGCGCTGGTGCCGTCTGGCGGTTCCGCAAGGACACCGCGCGCGTCTGACCGACCTAGAGTTGGCTCCATGCGTCTCCTACGTGGCGAACGGAATGCCGACCCCGGGTCGGACATTCCGTTCGTCACGTTGTTCTTCGCCGGCATCTGGCTGGTCTACCTCTTCGACCCGATCAGCCAGGCCTGGGCGATCCGGCACACGACCCGGGGCATCGTCGGCCTGGCGGCGGTCGTGGCGTTCGCCGGGGTCTACCTCTGGCACTTCTACCGGGCGCGCGCCTACTCCTGGGGTCCCTACGACTCTAGCGCGCGGCTCGATCCGCGTCCGCAACGGCTGATCCGGTATGCCGTGCACGTCGCCCTCTCGATGACGAGCATTGCGGCGATCGGCCAACAGGGCACGACGACGTGGGTGTTCCTCGCCGTGGCCGGCCTGTGGACGTTCTCGATGCCCGTGGCATTCGGGTTGGCCGCGGCACTGGGCATCGCCTACGAGCTGCTGGCCTACCACCTCAGCGGGTGGGACCGGGACTCCAGCGTCAGCCTGTCCATCGCGCTGGCGGTCTTCGCGGTCGGTGGCGGCATGATCGCCTCGCGCAGGCAGCGTGATCTGTCCGCTGTCCGTCGCGAGAACGCCCGCCTCATGGTCAAGGAGGAACGCAACCGGATGGCGCGTGACCTGCACGACATCCTCGGCCACTCCCTCACCGTCATCACCGTCAAGGCCGAGCTCGCCGGCCGGCTCATCGAGGTCGCGCCGGAGCGGGCCAAGGCCGAGATCGAG
>JBDTBX010000429.1:0-3039 GCA_039923915.1 Nostocoides sp.
CCGAGGCCGTCCGCACCGCCTTTGCCTCGCTGCGCGACCGCCTCGTCCCGCTCGCGGCGAACACCCTTGTCGTGCAACACATGGCGAGCACCGGCGTGGCCTGCGTCATCGGGACGTCCGAGGACCCGCTCTTCGGTCCGCTCGTCGCGTTCAGCGTGGCGGGGCCGCCCACCGACCTGCTCGACGACATCGGCTACCGGGTGCCGCCGCTCACCGACGTCGACGTCTCCGACCTCATCGCCTCGGTCAAGGCCGCCCCGCTGCTGCACGGGTTCGGGGGGGCCGACCCGGTGCACCGAGCCGCCCTGTCCGACCTCGTCGCCCGGCTGTCGGTGCTGGCCAACGACCTGCCCGAGGTGGCCGGGCTGCTGCTGAACCCGGTCAACGCCCACGCCGGTGGTGTCGACGTGCTCGGCGCGACCGGCCGGCTGCGACCGGTCGACCGCCGGACCGACCCCGGTCGCCGCGCTCTCACCTGAGCCGCTGGGGCACAATGGCCCGATGGATCTGACCCGCCGGGCCGCCGAGTCGGCGCTGCCCGAGGCCCTCACCAAGGCGATCACCCGCGCGGGTTACTACCCGGCGCTGGTCTCCGACGTCGTCGAGGCCGGCGTCGGCGGTGAGCTGATCCGGTCGCACCTCGTCCACCAGGAGACGACGTTCGACCATGACGTCATCCGGCGGCACATCACCGTCCTCGTGCTCACCGAAAGCCGCCTGGTCATCGCCCATGCCGACGACCACCCCGACGAGCAGCCGACCGCCCCGGGCAGCGACCAGGAGGTGGCGACGGCGACGACCGAGAGCGTGCCCCTGTCCGCGGTCCGCGGGGTCATGCTGACCCACGTCGTGCCCGATCCCCAGCACTACCAGGCCGGTCAGCTGGGCCGCGAGATCACCCTCACCCTGGGCTGGGGCGCGGTCAACCGGATCGACCTGCTGCCGGCGACCTGCGGTGACCCCAACTGCGATGCCGATCACGGCTTCGAGGGCACCATCTCCTCCGACGACATCTCGCTGCGGATCAGCTCCGAGGCCGACGGACGGGGCGCCTTCACCGCAGCCATGGATTTCGCGAGGGTCCTGTCGGTCAGCATCGGGAGCCGCTGACCGCCGTGCCGGCCCCCGCGCCGCTGGCGCCCCATGATGCCGCCGGTGGGATGCTGGCGACCGTCCTGCCGAGCGTCGCGACAAGTATCGGGATCGACCGTATGCCGGGTACTCCCGTCTCCCCGCTGCCCCCGGCCCGCCGAGCCGTCGTCGTCCTCGTCGACGGCCTCGGCCACGAGCTGCTCCGCTCTCGTGCGGGCCACGCGCCGTTCCTTCGCTCCCAGCTGCCCGCCGCCCGCCGGCTCGCCGCCGGGTTCCCGTCGACGACGGCGACCTCGATGGGCTCGTTCGGCACCGGCCGCTCCTCGGGGGAGCACGGCCTGTTGGGCTACGAGGTGCTCATACCCGGCGAGGACAGGCTGCTCAACGAGCTGTCCTGGGAGGACGGCCCGGTGCCCGAGACCTGGCAGGTGCAGCCCACCGTGTTCGAGCAGGCCGAGCGCAGTGGCGTCGTGGTCACCCGGATCGGACCCGGATTCTTCGACGGCTCGGGGCTGACCCGTGCGGCCCTGCGCGGCGGCCGGTTCGTCGCTGCCGACTCCTTGGCCGGCCGAGTCGATGCTGCCCTGGAGGCGCTGCGGCGCGACGCGCGGGCGCTCGTCTACGTCTACTGGGGCGACCTGGACAAGGTTGGCCACGTCCACGGCTGCGGGTCCTGGGAGTGGGGTGAGGAGCTGACCGCGATCGACGGCGAACTTGCCCGGCTGGCCCGGTCGGTGCCGTCCGACACCGCCGTCCACATCACCGCGGACCACGGCATGATCGACGCGCCGCACGCGCTGCGGATCGACGTCGCCCACGACCCGGGGCTGGCACGCGGCATACGACACGTCGGTGGCGAGTTCCGCGCACCGCAGCTGTACTGCGAGGCCGGTGCCGTCGATGACGTCCGGTCGGCGTGGGAGTCGACGCTCGGTGACCGCGCCTGGCTGCGCAGCCGGGACGAGGCCATCGACGCCGGCTGGTTCGGCGCGGTGGCCGACCGGAACCGGCCGCGGATCGGCGACCTCGTGGTGGCCATGCGTGAGACGTTTGCCGTGGTCGACAGTCGCACCGCGCGCCCGCAACTGCTCGCCCTGCACGGCCTGCACGGGTCGTTGACCGAGGCCGAGGTAGCCATCCCGTGGTTCGCCTTCGCTGCCCTCGACAGCACCTAGGCTGAACTCCCGTGGCTGAACTGGTCTTCTTCTCCGGCACGATGGACTGCGGCAAGTCGACCTTGCCCTCCAGATGGACCACAACCACCAGGCACGGGGCCAGCGAGGCCTCATCTTCACCAAGCTGGATCGAGCCGGTGAGTCGGTGCTCAGCTCGCGGCTGGGACTGTCGACTCGGGCCATCGAAGTCACCGACGCGCTCGACTTCTGGGACCGCGTCGTCGCCGAGGCGTCCAGCCTGGCCAACGTCGACTACCTCATCTGCGACGAGGCCCAGTTCTACCTACCAGAGCAGGTCGAACAGCTCGCCCGGATCGTCGACGAGATGACGGTCGACGTCTACGCGTTCGGGATCACCGCCGACTTCCGGACCGAGTTGTTCCCCGGCTCACGCCGCCTGATCGAGCTTGCAGACCGGGTCGAGGTGCTCCAGGTGGAGGCCTTGTGCTGGTGCGGTAACAAGGCGACGCACAACGCCCGGGTCATCGACGGTGTCATGGTCGTCGAGGGCGAGCAGGTCGTCGTGGGGGACACCGACACCGACGCTGGTTACGGAGAGGTCGAGTACGAAGTGCTGTGCAGGCGCCACTACATGCGCCGGATGAACTCGGTCTCGGCCCGAGCGGCGGCGACCTCGCCGGACGTGCTGCCCATCGACCTCGACGTCTGCCCGGTGCCGCCTCCGCGCCGCTGACCTGTCCGATCCCATTCGTGCGGGTTGGCGGTGGCTCGGCAAGACGGGTTACCGAGCGAGCTACCCGGCAGGAGGTGC
>JBDTBX010000430.1:0-4065 GCA_039923915.1 Nostocoides sp.
GCGCCAAGAAGATGGCCATCAAGGACTTCCTCACCTCCGGAGCCCACGGCCTGCGGGTGGACCACCTGCTGCAGAGCTGTGTCGATGAGTTCAAGGAGAACGAGGACCTGCCCAACACGACCAACCCCGATGACTGGGCGCGGATTTCGGGCAAGAAGGGGGAACGGATCGTCTACATCCGCACCCTTGTGTCCACCAAGCGGGGGACCGAGCCGGGTCGGGCGATCGACACCGTCGCCAACACCGGCCAGTACCTCTGACCGATTCGGTATGCCGGGCGTCCGGGTGAGCGAGTCGGGAGACCCGGGCCGGCGGCATCCGGCGGGATCGCGGGGGCGGCAACTCCCCACCGGTGTTGCGCGTTGTGCCGGTGTGCGGACAGTCGCCTAGACTGCACCGTCGGCCCGGCCTGCCGGGCCGCCCCCACGCGTGCACCGAGTGCCGACGTGGCCCCAAGATGTGAACTCGAAGGACGTGTCCCATGCCAGCCGGAAGCGGCAACCTGCTGATTCTCGCCCTCCCCATCCTGCTGCTCGGCTTCATGATGTGGAGTCAACGCAAGCGGCAACGGCAGACCCAGAACCTCCAGAGCGCGATCGCCGTGGGCGACCACGTGGTGACCACCTCCGGTCTCTACGGGACGGTCAAGGAGCTGGAGGACAGCACCGTCAAGCTCGAGGTGAGCCCGAATGTCGTCGTGACCTACGACCGCCGCGCCATCGGGTCGAAGGCGGCCTGACATGGCAGCTGGTGCGACCCGTGGGGCGCGGCGTGGCCTGCTCGGGCTGATCGCCTTGTTCCTCGTCCTCGGCGGCCTGCTCGGGGGCACCCACCTGTGGGGGACCGCCGGCCTGGCCCCGAAGCTCGGCCTGGACCTCGAGGGCGGCAGCCAGCTCATCTTGTCGCCGGTGGTCACCGGTGGTCAGCAGGTGACGACCGACCGGCTCAACCAGGCCCGCGACATCATCGTCCAGCGCGTCGACGCCAACGGCGTCGCCGGCGCCGAGGTGACGACGACGAGCGACAACAAGATCGTCGTGTCGATGCCCGGAACGCCCGACCGTGCCACTCTCGACGCGATCCGCAAGTCCTCCCAGATGCAGTTCCGCGGCGTCCTCTGCTCCACCAGCTCCACCACCCAACCGGCGTGGTGCCCGGCGACCACCCCCATCGGGCCGGCACCCCTGCCCACGGCGACGGCCACGGGTACAGGTACGGCGACAGGTACGGCGACAGGGACGGCCACGGGCGCGGCGACGTCGACCCCGCCGGCTGCCTCGGCAAGCCCCACCGGCACGTCGAGCACCGCGAAGTCGGCCATCCCGCAGGGCCTGCGCAACGCGACGACTCCGACGCCCTCCGCCACGACGCCCAGCGGCGGCGTCACGACGGCCGGCAGCGGAACGACCGCGACCCCGACCGACCCCAACAGCCCGGCCTGGGTCACCCCGGCCCTGCAGCGGGCCTACCTCGCGCTCGACTGCTCCAAGCCCGGCGCCCGGGAGAACATCGTCGACATCTCGGCCAAGCCGCTCGTCACGTGCAGCACCGACGGCACCGAGAAGTACATCCTCGGCCCGGTCATCGTCGGTGGCGACAGCATCGGCGATGCGAACGCCGGCTACCAGACGTCCCAGACCGGTGCGACGACGAGCGTCGTGGAGATCCAGCTCTCGTTCACCGGCAAGGGCAAGCAGGCCTACATCGACGCGAGCAAGCGGATGGTAGCCCTGGCCGACCCGCTCAACCGGATGGCCACCGTCCTGGACGGCGAGGTCATCGTCGCGCCCTACTTCTCCTCGGCAATCCCTGACGGCAATGCGTCGATCACCGGCAACTTCACCATCGTCTCGGCCCGAGCCCTGGCCCAGCAGCTCAAGTTCGGCGCGCTCCCGCTGTCCTTCCAGCTGGAGACGCAGACCCAGATCAGCCCGACCCTCGGTTCCGACCAGCTGCGGCTCGGTCTGCTCGCCGGCCTCGTCGGCCTGCTGCTCGTGGTCATCTACTCCCTGTTCCAGTACCACACCCTGGGGATGGTCACCGTCGCGTCGCTGGTCGTCGCGGCGTCACTGACCTACCTGTCCATCACCTTGCTCGGCTGGTCGCACAACTACCGGCTGGACATGGCCGGGGTGACCGGCTGCATCGTGGCCATCGGTGTCACCGCCGACTCCTTCATCGTCTACTTCGAACGAGTACGCGACGAGGTCCGCGAGGGCCGACCCCTGCGCAGTGCCGTGGAGACCGGCTGGCGTCGCGCGCGTCGCACCATCCTGGCCGCCGACGGCGTCAACTTCCTCGCCGCGGTGGTCCTGTACACCCTCGCGAGCGCCAACGTCCGCGGCTTCGCCTTCACCCTCGGCCTGACGACGATCATCGACCTGCTCGTCGTGATGCTCTTCACCCACCCCACGGTCGCCCTGCTGGCCCGCACGACGTTCTTCGGTGGCGGGCACCCGTGGTCCGGCCTCGATCCGGAGCGGCTCGGTGCCAAGACGATCCGGTATGCCGGTCGGGGCCGGGTCGCCGTCGACCCGCCCAGGCGAGCCACACCCGCCGTCAACGACTACCCGGGGTCAGCGCTGTGATCAACCTGGCCGCAGTCGGCAACGACCTGTACACCGGAGCCCGATCGATCGACTTCATCGGCAAGCGGCGCCGCTGGTACGTCTTCTCCACCGTTCTGGTCGTCCTCGCGCTGCTCGGGCTCGGGGTTCGTCACCTCAACCTCGGCCTGGAGTTCCGGGGTGGCTCGGAGTTCCGCGTCGCCAACGTCTCGACGACCGGCAACTACGAGTCGACCGCCCGCAGCGCGGTCGACTCGATCGTCTCCGGGCACACGGTCACGGTGACCAAGCTCGGCACCGGGTCGCCGGCGACCGTGCGGGTCCAGACCGACAAGCTCGACGAGAACCAGAGCGAGAACGTCCAGTCGGCCCTCATCAAGGGCTTCGACACGACGGCCAAGAACGTGTCCGCCACCTTCGTCGGCCCCTCGTGGGGTGCCTCGGTCAGCCAGAAGGCTCTCCAGGCCCTCATCACGTTCCTGCTCCTCGTGTCCCTGGCCATGGCGCTCTACTTCCGCACCTGGAAGATGGCCGTGGCCAGCTTGGTGGCCCTGCTCCACGACCTCGTCGTCACGGTCGGGATCTACGCCCTGACCGGCTTGGAGGTCAGCCCCGCGTCGATGATCGGCTTCCTCACCATCCTCGGCTACTCTCTCTACGACACGGTCGTCGTCTTCGACAAGGTCCGGGAGAACACGACGGAGGCCTTCGGCAACGGTCGGCTCTCCTTCGCCCGCGCGGCCAACCTCGCGGTCAACCAGACCCTTGTCCGCTCGGTCAACACGACCGTCGTCGCGCTGCTGCCGATTGCCTCGATCCTGGTGATCGGCTTCACCAAGCTCGGCCCGGGCACCCTGCTCGACCTTGCCCTCGCGCTGTTCGTCGGTATCGGCATCGGCGCCTACTCCTCGATCTTCATCGCGACGCCCCTGTTCGTCACCATGCGGGCCAACGAGCCAGCCGTGGTCGAGCTCGACAAGCGCGCGGGCCGATATGCCGCCCGGGAAGCCAAGCTGGCCACCCCGGCCCCGGTGTCGGGCCAGCTCACGACGTCGAGCCAAACGGTGCCGGCCTCCGGCAGCGTGGCCCGTGCCGAGGGCACCGATGACGGGACTGCGGCAGTGCCGCCGATGGAGGACGGCCAGGAGAGCACGCTGACCGGCCGCAAGGTGCACAAGTACGCCCAGGCGTCCGGGCCCCGCAACCAGCCCAAGCGTGCGCCCAGGTCGCGCCGCTGACCCACCCATGGCAGACCTCAGCGAGCTCATTGCCTCCCGGCTGCGGGACGTCCCGGACTTCCCGAGTCCGGGGGTCCTGTTCAAGGACGTCACGCCGCTCCTCAGCGACGGTGCGGCCTTTGGCGCGGTGACCCGCGAGCTGGCCGACCGGTGGCGCGGCCAGATCGACGTCATCGCCGGCGTCGAGGCACGGGGCTTCCTGTTCGGGGCGCCGCTGGCATACGAGCTCGGGCTGGGCTTCGTGCCGATCCGCAAGGCGG
>JBDTBX010000431.1:0-2609 GCA_039923915.1 Nostocoides sp.
GTCCCGGCCGGCGCCGACGAGAGGTCCCCCCCGACGACGGTCACGTCGTGCAGGGCGGCCTCGGCCCCCATCGCCCGGGCGAAGTCGGCGACCCAGGCGACCGGCGTTGCGGGGTCGGCGATGAGGCTGAGCAGCAGCGACGTCGGGACCGCGCCCATGGCCACGACGTCGGCGAGGTTCTGGGTGAGGCACTTGACGGCCACGTCGGCAGCCGACGACCAGACGTCCAGCCAGTCCCGTCCGCGAACCATGGAGTCGGGCGTCGCGACGATCGAGCCGGAGGTGACACCGACGACGGCTGCGTCGTCCCCCGGACCCACGAGGTCGCGCGCAGCGCCCGCGAACGAGGGGAAGATCGCCGCCAGCAGGCGGCCCTCGTCGACGTCGGCGAGGGTCGCGTCGGCAGCGATCGGGCCGGTCGGCACAGCAGATCCCTCCGATGCGGTCTCCCGGGCAGACGGCCTGCCCCCCGGCACGGTAGCGTCTAGACGTCACCGGCGACCGCCCGGTGGCCACAGACGCAGGAAACGTGACCGATCAATCGGTTCCGTCCCCGAGCAGCGAGGTGCATCCCGTGGTGGTTCAGGCCTACATCCTCATCCAGACCGAGGTCGGCAAGGCGGCCTCCGTCGCCACGGCGATCGCGGGCATCTCCGGAGTCACCCTCGCCGAGGACGTCACCGGTCCCTACGACGTCATCGCCCGGGTCGAGGCCGCCTCGGTCGACGAGCTCGGCAAGCTGGTCATCGCCAAGATCCAGGACGTCCCCGGCATCACCCGCACCCTGACCTGCACGGTGGTTCACATCTGAGCACTGGCCCGGCCCCAGCCTTCGGCGGGCGTCCCCGGCGCCTGGCCTCCCTGACCACCAGCATCCTGCTCACCGCAGGTGCTGGTGGTCTGCTGTCGGGGTGCTCGTCGTCGATCCCGGTGGCGGTCCCCACTTCTGCCGGGTCTGCTGCCGCCTGTCGTATGCCGGTCTGGCCGGCCACCGTGCATGAGGAGTCGGCGGTGTCCACGTCCCCGACGTCACCGGCGGTCCATGCCTGGGGTGACCCGGCGATCATCGCCCGTTGTGGGGTCGCTGCTCTCGGGCCGACGACCGATCCGTGCATCGACGTGAGCGGTGTCGACTGGGTGGCGCGGCAGCTGTCCGACGGGGTGGCGTTCACGACGTTCGGGACCGACCCGGCGATCGAGGTGCTCGTCCCGAAGGTCTACGCCCCCGAGCCGCTGCTCCTGCCCGCCTTCGACGCCGCCGCGAAGGCCCTGCCCCGCACCGCCCTGACCTGCACCTGACCCAGACCCCGGCCCGTCAGCCCATCGACCCCACGTCACGTCCTCCATGGCGGGGCGGCTTGACGTGGGGTCGATCCGTTGACGATACGGCTTGACGTGGGGTCGATCCTGGGGTCAGCGGAGCCCGACGCGGCGCTCCAGGGCGAGAGCGATGAGCTCGTCGATGAGCGCGGCATACGGCATCCCGGTCTCGGCCCACATCCGCGGGTACATCGAGGTGGGGGTGAAGCCCGGCAGGGTGTTGACCTCGTTGATGACCACCCGACCGTCGGTCGGGTAGAAGAAGTCGCAGCGGGCCAGGCCTTCGCAGCCGGCCGCCTCGAACGCGCGCAGCGACATCGCCTGGATCCGCTCCCTCACCTCGGCCGGGAGGTCGGCCGGGCAGGTCAGCCGGACGTTGTCGGCGTCGAGGTACTTGGCGTCGAAATCGTAGAAGTCATGCCCCTGGACGACGGTCGCCTCACCGAGCTCACTGGCGCGCGGGTACTCGGTGCCGTGCCCCTCGAGCACACCACACTCGATCTCGCGGCCGACGATGGCCGCCTCGATGACGACCTTCGGGTCGTGCGCGCGGGCCGCCTCGATGGCACCGCGGAGGTCCTCCGGCCTGCGGACCTTGCTGATCCCCATGCTCGACCCGGCCCGCGCCGGCTTGACGAACACCGGCCAGCCGAGCGACGCGACCTTGGACAACGCTGCGTCGGGATCGCGCACCCACTCGCGGTCCGTGATCACGGCATACGGTCCGACAGGCAGCCCGGCCGAGGCGAACAGAACCTTCATGAGGTGCTTGTCCATCATCATCGCCGATGCTGCCACGCCCGATCCCACGTAACGGACGTCGGCCAGGTCGAGCATGCCCTGAAGGGTACCGTCCTCGCCAAAAGGCCCGTGCAGCAACGGAAACACGACGTCGACATGGCCCAGCGTCCGCGGCATCGAGCCCGGCTCGAGGACCGTCATATCTCTCGCCGCCGTGCTCGTCGGGACGACGACGCCGGGTCGGTCACCGTCGACCTCTGGACGGTTGGCGGGCGTGAGCCGCAGCGGCTCGGACTCGTCGGGCATGAGCACCCAGTGCCCGTCGGACGCGATGCCGACCGGAATCACCTCATAGCGGTCGCGGTCGATGGCTGCCATCACGCTCGCCGCGGTCGAGCACGACACGGCGTGCTCACTCGAACGCCCGCCGAAGACGAGCGCGACCCTGATCTTGTCCTGTGTCATCGGGCAAGACCCTATCGAGGCGGGCCGGTCGGTCGTTCTAGCCTTGCCCGTATGCCGGATCCCTCCTCGCCCGCCACTCGCCT
>JBDTBX010000432.1:0-2693 GCA_039923915.1 Nostocoides sp.
TCCTTGTCGGTGCGCACGTCGGGGTCCAGCGCGTCGGCGCGGCGCAGGTGGTCTTCTTGGGTCGCGCGGACCTCCTCGGCGCTCTCCGAGCGACGCTCGGACTCGGCCTGGAGCTGCTTGGCGCGGGCTGCCTGCTCATCGGCTTCGGCCTGGGCCTTGCGCGCCTGGGCCTGGCTCTCCTCCGCTGCCGCGGTGCGCTCGCGCAGGGTGCGCTCGTGCTCTGCGGCTTGGTCGCGCAGCGTGGCGGCCTCCTCGCGCTTGCCCTCGGTCCGCTTGGCGGACTGCATCCGGGCCAGGACGGCGATCAGGGCCAGCGCGATGACGATGCCGATTATCCACCAGACAGTGGGACTCATGGGGTGCTCCTTGGACGTCGGTCTGGCGGGGGGTGCCCTGCCATCCTTTCGAACCTACAAGGCTTCGAACCCGCTGTGTGTCTCTGACCTGCCCCAATCCTGCTGGGTTACGGCTGCGAGGGCGGCCGCACCGGCTCCAGGACGGGCCGTTTGGGCTGGATGAGCCGGCCCGACGAATCGCCCGTCAGCCGCCGCTGGATCCACGGCGCCATGTGCTCGCGGGCCCACCCTCCGGTCTCCTGGAGCTGCTGGCGACGGCTCGTCGGCGGCGCCGGTGGCAGCCGGTCGCGCCAGGACTGGTCCTCGACGGGGATGTCGAGGGCGTGCAGGGCTGCCAGGGCGACGCGCTGGTGCCCGGCCGTCGTGAGGTGGATCCGGTCCTCGGACCACATCCGCCAGTCCCGCAGAGCCCTCATCCCCCACAGGTTGACGACGTGGCAGCCCTGGTCCTGGGCGATGGTGAACAGGTTGGCGCTGTGCACGGCGTGCCGGGAGCGCAGTGCGCGGAAGATCCCGGCCTCCTTGGTGTCGGTCGGCGTCGCGAGGAGCACGTCGGCGCCCGTTGCACGGATCCGGACGACCGCGGTCTCAAGGCTCGTGGCCAACGCGTCGAGGTCGACCGAGGGACGGAGCAGGTCGTTGCCACCACCGACCATCGAGACCAGGTCGGGGGACATGGCCAAGGCTGTGTCGAGCTGCTCGCCCACCACGTCGGCGAGCATCCGACCGCGGACGGCGAGGTTGGCGTACTGCAGGTCCGCGCCGGGCCGCTCATCCAAGGCGGTGGCCAGGTAGTCGGCCCAGCCGACGAAGGAGTCCTCGCGCTCGGGGTCGGCGTCGCTGAGCCCCTCGGTGAACGAGTCGCCGATGGCGACGTAACGGTGCCAGGTGCCGGTCACCGGGTGCCTGCCGTCGGCCCGCGCGCCTCGAACCTGTCGAGGGTGTCAGCCAGGAAGTCGACCATCGCCGGCAGCTGTCGGAGCAGGGACAGGTGACCCTCACCCGTCAGGAGGTGGTCGCTCGCCCCGGCGACGTGCTCGGCCAGCCACCGGCCGTGCCCGGGCGGCACCATGAGGTCCTCGGTGCCCTGCCAGACGGCGACCGGCACCTGCACGGCGGCGAGGTCGAGCCCCCACGGCCGCATCGTCACCAGCGCGTCGTCGACGAACCCGTCGGGGCCTCGCCGGACGGCGCCGCGCAGCTGCCGGGCGAGCCACTCGGCGAGGTCACCGCTCAGCACGGCGACGTCGACCGGCGGCAGGAGGCCGACCAGCGCCTCGGCCACCTCCTCGGCGGTCACGGCGCACATCTGCTCGGCCTGTTCCTCCAGGAACGGGCGCAGGCTGGCTTCCCCCTCCAGCGATGCGCGATAGTCGCGGACGTTGTCCTCGGCCATCGCCACGAACCAGTTCTCACCCATGCCGGGGGACCGGCCGTCCGTCGAGTGCGGCGCGACCCCGGCCAGGCTCACGGCGCCGGCGCAACGGTCCGGCAGCAGGGCGGCACAGGCGATGGCTCGCGGGCCACCGCCGGACCAGCCGAGGGTGACGAAGCCGGTCGCGCCGACCGCGTCCAGGACGCACTCGGCGTCGGCCACGTCGTCCGCGACCTGCCAGGCCCGGCCGACGTCCGGGCGGCGGGTCGAGTCGCCGTACCCCGGCCGGGAGTAGGAGACGAGCCGTAGACCTCGGTCCGCGCAGAGCTGCGCGAGCACGGCATACGGCGTGGACGAGCCGGGCTGGCCGTGGTGGTAGAGCAAGACGGGGGCGCCGACCGGGCCGGCCGTCTCGACCTCGAGCCGGCGGCCGTCAGGGGTGGTGAACAGGGCCATGCCCTCAGGGTAGGGACCAGTCGACCGGCGACACGCCCTGGGACCCCAGGAGCTCGTTGGCTCGGCTGAACGGCCGCGACCCGAAGAACCCGGAGTGCGCCGACAGCGGTGAGGGATGGGCAGACTCGATGCACGGTATGCCGGGGAGCCGGGCTGCGAGATTGCGGGCGTCGCGACCCCACAGGATCGCCACGAGCGGACCGCCACGGGCGGCCAGGGCGTCGATTGCGGCCGCCGTCACCTGCTCCCAGCCCTGGCCTCGGTGGCTGCCCGAGGCGTTCGGCCGCACGGTCAGCACCCGGTTGAGCAACAGCACACCGCGCGAGGCCCACGGCGCGAGATCGCCGCTCGACGGTCGGGGCAGCCCCAGGTCGGTGCCCAGCTCCTGGTAGATGTTGGTCAGGCTGCGGGGGACCGGCGCGACGTCGGGCGCCACCGCGAAGGACAGGCCCACCGGGTGTCCGGGCGTCGGGTATGGGTCCTGCCCGACGATGAGCACCCGCACG
>JBDTBX010000433.1:0-2763 GCA_039923915.1 Nostocoides sp.
AAACCGAGGCAGGCCGACGCCGCGGCATACCCGATGCTCTTGCCACTGCGCTCCCCCACCCGCTGCCACAGGGGCGTGACCAGCAGTGCCGGCCCGACGAAACAGATGAACAGGATCGTCGAGGCCGCCGGCTTGTGCAGCACCTGGCGCGCCATGTAGTCAACGCCGGCCAGCATGCAACCGGTCGCCAGTGCCTGGAGGACAAAGGTGAGCAGCAGGACGCGGAAATCCTTGGCAGCAGCGACGATTCGCAGTTGGTCAGCCAGGCCCGCGGTCGGCGCAGCCAGCGGCAGTGACGGGGCGTCGCGGGTCCCACGCCAGGCCGCGAACGCCCCGCCGGCGATGAGCAACCCGACGAAGACGCCGACGCCGCGGTAGCCCCACGTGACACCGAGTCCGTCACGGATCGCCGGCGAGAGGCCACCGCTGACGAGGATGGCCAGCGCGAGGATCGCCACCCGCCAGGTCATCAGGCGGGTGCGCTCGTCGTAGTCGTCGGTCATCTCCGCCGGCATCGCGACGTACGGGACCTGGAAGAAGGCGTATGCCGTGGCGCAGGCGAGGAAGGCCACGACCACCCACGTCGCGGCGAGCCCCCGCGGCGACGTCGGCCCGCTGAAGAGGAGGACGAAGCAGCCGGCCAGGGCCAGACCGGCGCGCAGCAGGAACGGTCGCCGGCGCCCGGCCGGGTTCGTCGACCGGTCCGAGATCCGGCCCGCGACGGGGTTGAGCAGGACGTCCCAGGCCTTGGGCAGGAAGACGATGACACCGGCGAGACCGGCGCTCACCCCGAGCCGGTCGGTGAGGTAGGGCAGGAGGAGCAGACCGGGCACCGTCCCGAACGACCCCGTCGCGACCGAGCCCAGCCCGTACCCCCGCCGTGTCGCGGGCGTCAGAGTTGCCTCCACGCTGGGACCCTAACGGCTCGACCCCGCGCCCGCGGACGAACGAGCCAACGGCGATGATGACCGGTGTGCCGTTGTCCTCCAGCCGCGTCCGCCACCGCTTCCGGGGCCAGATCGCGGGCGTGGGGTCGACGAGCGGGATCCGGGTCGTCGTGGGTCGCTGGCAGGACAGCCACCTCGGCTCGTTCGCCGATGCCATGGTTGTGACCCCCGCAGGTCACCGGGTGCTTCTCGCGCCGACCGACGCGGTCGCCGACTATGTCCTTGCCACCTACGCCTTCGACGAGGCCCGGGTCGAACCCGTGCAGGTCGTCGTCGCCGGTGGCACCTGGCGGATCCGCAGTCCCTCGCTCACCCTCGACCTCACCACCGGCCCGCGGCTGGCGCTCGGTCACCTGCTGCGCCGCATCCCGACGGGGGTCGCCACGCACCCGGCCTGGGCGACGCTGACCGACCCGGTCGCCCGGCTGCTCCTGCGCGGCGTGCGGACGAGGGGAACTGCCGGCGGGGACCGGCGCGAGTACTACGGCGCCACCGACGCCCGCGCACTCCTCGCTGCCCAGGGCTCCTTCGACGGGATCCCTCTCGGGACCCTTGCCGACGTCGACCCGCCTTGCCGGTTCGGCTTCTCCTCGACCCCCCGGCGACCATCGGTCACCGACGTGACGACGACGGTCAGCCTGCCCTCCTCAGGGCGCGATGGCCGAACCGTGGAAGGATCGACCGACGGCGACCCCGCCGACCACTTCCGAGGAGCACCCATGCGGATCGAACGCACCGTGACCACCGACCGCCCGATCGAGACCGTCTTCGCCTATCTCAGCGACTTCACCACGACGACGCAGTGGGACCCGGGGACCGTACGAACGACGCTGACCTCTGGCGACGGCGGCGTCGGCACGGTCTATGCCAATACCTCACGCTTCATGGGCCGCGAGAGTCAGCTGACCTACACCGTCCTCGAGCGAGCCGACGACGCCAAGATCGTCCTGCGCGGGGTCAACAAGACGGTGACCGCCACCGACACGATGACATTCGTCGCCAACAGCGGCGGGGGCACGACGGTGACGTATGCCGCGGACTTCGAGTTCTCCGGCGTCGCCAAGCTCCTCGCTCCGGTGGTCGCGCCGGCCCTGAAGAAGCTCGGCGACGAGGCCGAGGCGGGGATGCGCGAGGCACTCGCGAAGCTCTGAGGGCGGGCGGCATACCGGGCCCTGAAACAATGCACCCATGCGCCGGATCACCCAGAGCCTGAAGCTCCAACACGTCCGCTACGACGTTCGCGGGCCGATCCTCGCCGAGGCGCAGCGGCTGGAGGCCGAGGGGCACAAGATCCTCAAGCTCAACATCGGCAACACGGCGCCGTTCGGCTTCGAGGCCCCCGAGGCGATCCTCGCCGACATGATCCACAATCTGCCGGATGCCCAGGGCTATTCCGATTCCCGCGGCATCTACTCCGCGCGCACGGCCGTGGCGCAGTACTACCAGTCGAAGGGCCTGACCGAGACCACGGTCGAGGACGTCTTCATCGGCAACGGCATCTCGGAGCTGATCACGATGGTGTTGCAGGCCTTCGTCGACGAAGGCAACGAGATCCTGGTGCCGGCCCCCGACTATCCGCTGTGGACCGGCGCCACGACGCTGGCGGGCGGCACTCCGGTGCACTACCGCTGCGACGAGGAAGCGGGCTGGATGCCGGACCTGGCCGACATCGAATCAAAGATCACCGAGAACACTCAGGCCCTGGTGATGATCAACCCCAACAACCCCACCGGGGCGGTCTACAGCGAGGACATGGTCAAGGCGCTGGTCGACATCGCTCGCCGCCACGAGCTGGTCATCTTCAGCGATGAGATCT
>JBDTBX010000434.1:0-6335 GCA_039923915.1 Nostocoides sp.
CATGAACGACATCTCCACGGTCGGGGCCTTCCTCCTGGGCGCCTCGATGATCCCGTTCACCTACAACGTGTGGAAGACGTGGAAGCACGCGCCGCTCGTGACCGTCGACGACCCGTGGGGCTACGGCCTGGGGCTGGAGTGGGCCACCTCCTGCCCGCCGCCGCGACACAACTTCGACGGCATCCCGCGCATCCGCTCCGAGCGCCCGGCCTTCGACCTGCACCACCCCGAGGTCGCACACCCCGGCCCGCGGCCCGACCCCGACACCCTCGCGCAGGTCAGGAAACCGGACTGATCCGACCCGGCGGTGCCTGCGCCGTTGATGCAACACTCGGTCGATGAGACGCCGCCAAGCCCTGGGGCACACTCTCCCCCCGGGCAGCGGGGTGCGTGGGCATGGCGACTGACCCACGCGGGCTGCGGGGTGACGCCCCGCTTCTCGACGCGTGGCTGCGATTCCAGGAGCAGGCGCCGACCGCGTTCACGATCCCGGGGCACAAGCAACGCCATGACCTGGTGGGCGATGTCGTGGCCGGCGACGTGCCGCTCTATGCCGGTCTGGACACGATGAAGTTCACCGCCGGTGTCCTCGCCGATGCCGAGGCGCGCGCCGCCCGACTGGGCTGGGCCACGCCTTCGTGCGGGCGCCCCACGCCGTCGCCGTCGTCATCACCGAGCCCGCCTATGTCGGCACGGTGGGCAACGTGGCGGCCCTCGCCGAGATCACGCACGCCCACGACGCACCACTCATCGTCGACGCCGCGTGGGCGCCGCACTTCGGCTTCCACGACGACCTGCCCCGACACGCGTTGCAGCAGGGCGCCGACGCCATGGTCGTGAGCGCCCACAAGACGCTGCCGGCCTGGTCGCAGGCCGCGATGGTACTGGCGCGCACCAATCGTCTTGATGCACAGCGGATCGAGACCGCCGTCGAGGTCACCCACACGACGAGTCCCGCCGGGGCCATCCTGGCCAGCATCGACGCCTCCCGGGCCCTCCTGGCCCGTGACGGCGCCAACCTGCTCGGTGCCGTCATCGCAGCCGTGAGCCGCCTGCGGGACCAGCTGACCGGCATACCGGGCCTCGTCATCCCGAGCGGACCGCTCGTCGATCCGACCAAGGTGACCCTGGTCCTGCCCGGGACCGGGGCGGACGGCACCGCGGTGGAGCAACGGCTGCTGTCCCTCGGGATGCCGCTCGAGCTGGCCGACCGCGACACCATCGTCGCGATCGTCACGATGGCCGACGACGCCGCCCGGATCGAGGTGCTCGGTGCGGCCCTGGAGACCGCCATCCAGGCCGAGCGAGGTGAACCGAGAACCACTGCCACAGCGTCGATCTGGGCCCTGGCGCCGGTGACGCGGATGTCGCCCCGAGCGGCCTTCTTCGTCGATCGTGAGGTGGTTGCGATGGAGGCCGCGATCGGACGGGTCAGTGCTGCGCTGATCGCGCCCTACCCGCCGGGCATCCCCGTGCTCGCCCCCGGTGAGGAGATCACCGTCGAGGTCGTCGAGGTGCTGCGCGAGGCGCAGGACGCGGGCACCCGCATCGCGTATGCCGCGGACCCCACCCTGACCACCCTGACCGTCGTGACGAACCCGGGCGTCAGGCGCTGAAGACGTTCCAGCAGATGCTGTTCCGGCGCCTCTGGTCGTCGAGAACGAGCTCGCGAATCGGGTCCGGGAGCTGGGCCCGCTGCCACTGGTCCTCGCGGCTCCCCGCAGCCTCGCCCTCGCCATCCGGCACCGCGGCCTGCACGGCTTTGATCGCGTAGGCCGCTGCGCCGAGATCGTGCTCGGCGACGTGCGCGACACAGGCGGCCTGCCCCGCGGCATACGCGGCATACCGTGCGGCTCCACGCAGGTCCTTGGCCGCGCCCATCGCGTGACCCCCCAGTGCCCGAGCCGCCACCATCTCGATGTCGCCGCGAACCCAGGCGCGGGCCGCCTCGAGAGCCTCGCGCGGCCGCGGGTCCTTTGGCTGGGTGAACTCGAAGAGGTCGAGGACGTGCTCCGCACACGACGCCGCCCATAGGGCGAGGAGGTGGTGATCCGCGTCGGTGAGGGACCCACCCCGACGGATCGTGATGAGGCGCGGATCGCGGACCGGGGGCAGGATCACCGTTCGCGCTCCTCACTCGTGCTGCGCCGACACGGTAGCCCGGCTCAGTGGATGTCGAGTCGGCCGAAGGCCGCGATGGTTGCGCCGACGAGGATGACGCCCAGGCCGACGAGCGCACCCAGTTCACCCATGGTCACCCCACGGGTGAGCTGCCCGTCGCCCACGGCCCAGAAGAACGGCGAGGCCCAGCGAACCCGGTGGACCAGGTCGACCAGCGGTGAGAGCGAGCTGATCAGGTAGGCACAGGCGGCGACTGCGCTCGCCGCGCCCATGGCCACACCGCGGCCGCCGGTGGCGGCACCGACGAGGAGGGCCACGGCGCCCAGATCGAAGGCCAGGAGGGTCAAGGCGATGCTCACCCCCAGTAACGCACCCCATTGCGGATGCAGCTGGAAGTGCGGACCGGCGAGGCACACGGCATAGGAGACCCCCGGGATGACGAGCGCAGCCAGTAGGAGGCTCACGACCTTCGCGGCGAGCAGTCGCGTGCGGGTCACCGGGAGGGTGGCGAGCAGTCCGAGGAGGCCGTCGCCGTCCTGCCCGGCGACGGCTGCGCTGCCGTAGCCGATGGTGAGCAGGAGCGCCAGGAGCGGACCGAAGTTGGCGTACATGTTGGCGCTCAGCCAGCCCGCCGGTGACGTGATCGAACCGCTGATGCCGAAGGCTGCCGCAGCCGCGGGGTTGGCCGCGATCATCGCGTCCATGGCGCCGTCCTGCTTGAAGGTTGGGTATACCGCGACGACGAGGAACAGGTACGCCGCCGTGCCGGCGGCCGTGCCGATGAGCATCCGCCGCCGCAGACGCAGGTCGAGTCGGACGAGGTCAGCGGGCATCATCGGTGTCTCCGTAGAGTCGAAGGAACAGTTCTTCGAGGTCGGCGGGCCGGGCCGAGATCGTGTCGGGCTGCAGGGCGGCAACGGCGCTGAGGACCGGCCCCACCGGGCCGGTGTGGGTGAGGGTGATCTGTCGCGCGGAGGGCGCCAGCACAGTGACGCCGGGGACGGCCGCCAACGACTTCCCGTCGACGTCATGGTCGAAGGTGAGCTCCATGGTGCACGGGGCGGACGCGCGTAGCGTCGCGACGGTGTCGTCGACGACGATCCGCCCGGACCTGATGATGGCGACGCGCTGCACGACCCGCTGCACCTCATCCAGGTCGTGCGAGGAGAGCAGGACGGTGCGGCCGTCGGCAACCGTCTCACGCAGCAGCGAGGCAAACTCGTCCTGCAGCAGCGGGTCCAGACCGGAGGTGGGTTCGTCGAGGACGAGCAGCCGCGGCCGGTGCATGAACGCCAGGACCAGCCCCAGCTTCTGCTTGTTCCCCTTGGACAGCGTCGCGACCGGACGGCCGAGCTCAGCACCGAAACGGTCGACCAGGTCGTCCTCGTACGCCGTGCGATTGAGTCCGCGCAGTCGGCGGAACGTCGCCAGCACCTCGGCCCCGGTGAGTCGTTCGGGCAGGCGCAGCTCGCCGGGGAGGTAGCCGACCTCGGCAAGGAACGATGCGTCAGGGGCGACCGGATCCTTGCCGAAAACGCGGGCTCGGCCACTGGTTGGCCGGTACAGGCCGAGCAGGCAACGGATCGTCGTGGACTTGCCGGCCCCGTTCGGGCCGAGGAAGCCGTAGACCTGGGCCGGCTCGACCGTGAGGCTCACGTCGGCGATCCCACGGTTGGCGCCGAATGTCTTGGCGAGGTGCTCGGCCACGATCGGTGTGGGGTTCATGCGCGCTGTCCCTCCTTGGCGACGGTCATGACCGCGCGGACGAACTCGCGGTACACCGGCGACGCGTACGCGAGGTCGATCGCTGCCCGCACGGCCGGTCGGTCCAGCTCCGCGGCCCTCCGGAGCAGGTGCTGGGTCGCGGTGGGCTCGGTTCGGTAGGCGAGGTCGAGCGTGCGACCGACGACGTCGCGCACCTGCCGTATGCCGTGCTCGCTCAGTCGTGACGCGGTGGTTGTCGCGAGGCGATGGGCCTCTTCCCACAGGCCGATGAGCTCGTCGATGGCCTTGCCGTCCATGGCCTCCAGGAGCGCCGTGACGTCCGACGGCATGGCGCCGCGGTAGCAGGCGAGCTCGAGCAGGTCGCGCTCGCGCGACATCGCGTCGCGCATCCCCGGAGGCAACGGCCGCTCGAGCAGCGCGGCATACACCCGAACAACCGGCTGTGGCAGGGGCGTCAATCGCCCGTGGGTCCGTACCCGCTCCAGCAGGATCTGGACGCGTTCGCGTTGCGCCGTGAGAACGCCGACCTTCTCCTCGATCGATTCCAGGACAGCGGTCAGGTCCTCGACGGCCAGGCTGCGTTCGTCGGCGCTGCCCGGTGGCCTGATCAGGTGCGGCACCTCGGCCAGCGGCACACCCGCCTCGACGAGCCACCGGATCCGCATCAGCCGAGTCAGGTGGGCGAACCCGTAGGCCCGCCATCCAGTGCTCGTTTCGGGCACCGAGAGCAGCCCGAGCTGGTGGTAGTAACGGATGGTCCGGACGGTCGTCCCCGAGAGGCTGGCCATATCCTTGACGCGCATGACGCAATCATCTGGTGTGACGTGACGTCACAGTCAACCCCGGTGCGACCTGGTCGAGGTCATGCACGGAGCGCGCGGCGTCAGCATCAGTTGTGCGAGACGACCGGCGTGCCAATCGGAGCCCAGTCGAAGATCCACTTGGCGGTGCTCACGGGAAGGTTGATGCAGCCGTGCGAGGCGGCGTACCCGAAGGTCGACCGCCAGGGCGCGCCGTGCAGGGCGTACCCGCCTTGGAAGTACGAGACCCAGGGCACGTCAGGGTCGTCGTAGAGCGAGCCATCGGCGTTGCTGCCGCGCATCCGGTCCGTCGCGTACTTGCGGTTGATGTAGTGCGTGCCGACGAGCGACGGTGTCGCGGCGGCGCCGTTGACCATCGCGACGGGCCCGAGCACAACCGTGCCCCCGACGTATGCGGTCATCGTGTGTCGCGAGAGGTTGACGTCGATCCACTTCTCGCCGTCGGCGGCCTGGTAGGCCAGGTTCTGCGTGCCGTCGGCGATTCGTCGGTCGTGCCACGCAGCCGGTAGGACCTTGCTGGCGAACTGCCCCTGGTAGGCCTTGTTCGCGGTCAGCGAAGCCGTGAGCCGGGTCACGATGTCTGCGGAGTTGGTGATGGTTCGGCCGTCGACCTTGTTCACGGTGACCTGCAGGACGGTGCCGGAGCCGGTGAGGAGTCGGGAACCGTTGACTGCGGCGATCCTGGCGGCGTCCGCCCGGGCGCCGACCCAGGCAGCGACCTTGGCTCGGTCGACAGCGGGCGCGCCCGAGGCCTTCTCCTGGAGCCTGACCCACGAGGCGCGCTCCCGCTTCGACGGGCTGAACGTGTCACCGGCCAGGCTGACCTTGACGGTGCTGGTGACCAGCGCATTGGCCTTGATCGCCAGCGCCTGGGCCGCCTGCGTCGTCACGGCCGGGGCGACATCGCGCAGCCTCATCTGGACAGTACGCGGAGCCAGGTCATGCGCGGAAGCGGCCGCCGCGGCCTCGATGGCCTGCGGGTCGATGCTGGCACCGGTGACAGCCGGGACCACCGCGAACGACTCCTTGTTGGCGGCCAGCCGGACCGCGGCATCCTTGGGGTGCGTCCGCTCGGCCGCGACGAGTCCGTCGACGTATGCCCGCAGCTTCGCCGGGTCGAAGGAAACGACCAGGTCGAGGTTCTCTTCCGACACCAGGGCTCGCGCATAGGTGCTCAAACCGCGACCTTCAACCACCTGACGGGCGGTGGCTGCGGCATCGACGGTGTAGCCGAGGTCGGCGAGGGAGGCGGTCTTGCTGCCCTCCGGCGTGAGGAGGGTCAGCCGGACTCGGTCGACCTTGGCCTGAACGGCATCGGTGACCCCCGCCAGGGTCTTACCCCCGACGTCCATCCCGGCGATCGAGGTGTGTGGCAGGGCTCGGTCCTGGTTCTGGAGGGCGTATGCCGTGCCGGCTCCACCGAGCACGACGACGAGCGCAGCGGCAGTAGCTGCGAGCACCTTGGTGCGCCTGATCATCGAACTTCCCATCCTCGTCGACCCCGCTGATTGACCACCATGATGTGGTAAGTCGACTGATGGCGTCGAATCGACGCGATCTGTGGACCGGTCCCTGATGTCCTGACATAGAGTGATAGTTCATGAAGGGTTGGGGTGGTCTTTGACGGTGTAGATGATCTTCAGGTTGGTGCCGGGGTAGGTCGTTTCG
>JBDTBX010000435.1:0-5455 GCA_039923915.1 Nostocoides sp.
TCACCCTGCCGGCCGCCCAACGACCCGCCACCGCCACGACGAAGCTCGTCGCCCCTCGGCGCCTCGGTGTCACGGAGGTGCCACGCGCCCAGGTGAAGGCGATGATCATCGCGACGGCCCGCAAACACGGCGTGGACCCCAAGCTCGCCCTTGCCGTCGGCTGGCAGGAGTCCGGCTGGCAGCAGAACGTCCTGTCCAGTGCCGACGCCTACGGGATCATGCAGGTCATTCCGTCCTCGGGCCAGTGGGCGTCCGCCATGGTCGGCCGCACGCTGGACCTGCGCAAACCACAGGACAACGTCACCGCCGGCGTGGTCATCCTGCGGACACTCGGGCGGATGGCCACCAACCGTGACCAGGCGATCGCGGGCTACTACCAGGGCCTGGGCTCGGTCCGGTCCAAGGGCCTGTACGACGACACCAAGCAGTACGTCCGCAGTGTCAACGCCATCCTGGAACGCATGTGGGCACCGTGCCGGGTCAGCGCCTGCACGGTGGCGCGGCATAGCCGATCTAGAATCTGGAGGTGTCCTCCACCGTGGCCGATCCGCTCATCGGCGTCGAGCTCGACGGGCGTTATCGCGTCCTCGAGCGGCTCGCCGAGGGTGGAATGGCCACGGTCTATCTCGCCCTCGACACCCGGCTGGACCGTGAGGTCGCCCTGAAGATCATGCGCCCGGACCTGGCCCAGGACCCCGCGTTCGTGGCCCGGTTCCACCGCGAGGCCCGTTCGGCGGCCCAGCTGTCGCACCCCAACGTTGTCGCCGTCTTCGACCAGGGCCAGGACACCGGGCAGATGTTCCTCGCCATGGAGTACGTCCCCGGCCAGACCCTGCGCGAGGTCCTGGACGCCGAAGGCGCCCTCACCCCGCGCGCGGCGACCGACATCCTGCTGCCGGTCCTCGGCGCCCTCGGTGCGGCCCACGCGGCCGGTATCATCCACCGCGACATCAAGCCCGAGAACGTCATCATCCGCGAGGACGGCGTCGTCAAGGTGGCCGACTTCGGTCTGGCCCGGGCCGTGGCGACCCAGACCTCGACGACGAGCGGCGTACTGCTCGGCACCGCGTCCTACCTCTCTCCCGAGCAGGTGCTCCGGGGCATCGCCGATGCCCGCAGCGATGTGTATGCCGCCGGGCTGGTCCTCTTCGAGATGCTCACCGGCTCCAAGGCGGTCAGTGGCGACCACCCGGTCCAGGTGGCCTACCAGCACGTTCACACCGGTGTGCCCGCGCCGTCCAGTCGTGCTGAGGGCGTTCCCGCGGTCCTCGACGCGCTCGTGGCCACTGCCACCGCCAAGGACCCCGACCACCGGCCCGTCGACGCCCGGGCCATGGCCGCGCTCCTGCGGACGGCTCGGCGTGAACTCACCCCCGCCGAGCTCGATGCCAGGCCGGTGGGTGCCCAGGCGGTCGCCGCGGCTGCAGCCGACGTCACCGCTCGCCTGGAGATTCCCCGGCCGGTCGCCTCCGCCTCTGCCGGGACCACCGGCCACACCGCGCCCCTTCGGGTTCCACCGCTGTCGGCGCCCGTCAAGGCCGAACCCGAGCACGCGGCATACGGTCAGGAGCCCCCACGCCGGATCTGGCCGTGGGCGCTCATCGTGCTCGCCCTGCTCATCGGCGGCCTCGGCGCCTGGCTGTTCACTGCCGGTCCGATGGGCCCCACGACGGTGCCCGAGGTCGCCGGGCGGAACCTCGATGCGGCACGAACCGCCCTGTTCACCCAGAACCTGTCCGGGCGGGTCGTCGACCAGTTCAGCGAAACGGTCACCAAGGGCACGGTCATCGGCAGCTCGCCGGTCGCGGGGACCCAGGTGCGCAAGAACCGCACCATCACCTTGGACGTGTCCAAGGGCCCGGAGCGGTATGCCGTGCCACCCCTCGTCGGTCTGACGTCGGCCGACGCGGCGACCGCCATCGGCGATGCCCACCTCGCCGTCGGCACGACGAAACAGGCCTACAGCGAGACGTTGGCCGCCGGACAGGTCATCTCGAGCGACCCGCCCCCGGGCACGTCGGTGAAGCGCGATGCTCCGGTCAACCTCGTCGTGAGCAAGGGCAAACAGCCGATCCCGGCCGGCGACTGGACGGGCAAGCCCGCCGACCAGGCCACCGCCGCACTCACCAAGGCCGGCCTCGGGGTCGACGCCACCCAGCAGGCGTTCAGCGACACCGTGGCCACGGGTTCGGTCGTCTCCCAGACCCCGGCCAACACCGATCTCCACAAGGGCGACACGGTCACCCTCGTCGTGTCCAAGGGCCCGCAGCTGGTCACCATCCCCGACGGACTGGTCGGCAAGCAGGTCCGCGAGGTACGCCGGATCCTGGAGGCGCTGAGCCTCAAGGTCGAGGTCCGGAACGTCTTCGGCGGCAAGTTCGGCACCGTCACCGACGTCAGCCCCGGCAGCGGTAGCCAGGTGGCCCCAGGCTCGACGGTCGAAGTCGTCGTCGTCTGATGACCGCTCGCACGGCGGGGTCGCGGCTGGCGACCCTGTTGCTCGTGTCGGTCACGGCGGTCTGGGGGTCGACGTTCTTCCTCATCCGCGACCTCGTCCAGGTCGTTCCGCCCGTCGACTTCCTGGCAGTCCGCTTCTCGATCGCGGCGATCGTCATGGCCGTCCTGTTCCGTCGCCCGCTGCTGGCGCTCGGGCGCCGCGAGGTGCTCCTCGGAACGGTGCTGGGCGCCCTGTACGGGTCGGCCCAGATCCTGCAGACCATCGGCCTGCGCACGACGGCAGCCTCGGTGTCCGGCTTCGTCACGGGGATGTACGTCGTCCTCACGCCGGTGCTCGCGGCGATCATCTTCCGCGACCGGATCGGGCGCTCGGCCTGGCTCGCCGTGGCCCTGGCCACGGTCGGGCTCGCCCTGCTGTCCCTGCGCGGTGGGTTGCACGTCGGCATCGGTGAAGAGCTGACCCTGCTCGCTGCCGTCGTCTACGCCCTGCACATCGTCGGTCTCGGCCGTTGGTCCACTCCGGCGTCAGCGGTGGGCCTGGCGACCGTCCAGGTCGGGGTCATCGCACTGATCTGTCTCGTGGGCGCGGTGCCCGGCGGGGTGGTGCTCCCCCAGTCCGGTGGTCAGTGGGCCTCGACCCTCTACATGGCAGTCATCGCCGGGGCCGGAGCGCTGTGGGCCCAGACCTGGGCCCAGGCACACCTCACCGCCACCCGGGCCGCGATCGTCATGACGTTGGAGCCGGTGTTCGCCGCATTCTTCGCCGTGCTGTTCGGAGGGGAGTCGCTGACCGCCCGGATGCTGCTCGGTGGTGGGCTCGTCATCGCGGCGATGTACCTCGTCGAGCTCGGCGGCGACCGCTCCGCCGACGGACCGCCCGCCGAGGCCCTGCACCACGAGGTCTAGCACAGCCGATGTGGCTCCGAACCAACCGATTCTCTGTTCATGGGCGCCACCGGCGTCTCGGGGGCGCATACTGGAGGTGATGACACCGCGACCCGCCCTTGAGCCCAAATACTCCGCCGGAAGTCCTTTCCGCGCACGCCCCATCCCTGCCATCGAGCACTTCGAGGTGGCAGATCGGGTGACCCACGACAAGTTCGGCCTCGGTCGGGTCATTGCCGAGGAGGCCTCGTCGGTGATCGTCGACTTCGGCTCGCAGCACGTGCGGATCGCCAGCCCGTTCCGGAGCCTGACCAAGCTGTAGTCGGACCAACCTGTCGTCGGACCAACCTGTCGTCGGACCAACCTGTCGTCGGACCAAGCTGTCGTCGGGCGCAGGCCCGTCAGGCGCCGGGTCCGCGGGACAGCAGTGTTTCGACGACCTCGATCGCCAGGTCGGTCGCCGCGTCGGAGACGTCGAGGTGCCACACCATCCGCACGAGGCGACGGCTCACGGCATACGTCCGGATGCCGTGCTCCCCGGCCGCCGCGGTGAAGTCGGCGGCGCTCCAGCCGGCCTCCGCGACGTCGAGGACGACGATGTTGGTCTGCACGGTCGCCGAGTCGATGCTGGCGGGGGCGGCAGTGTGGGCAGCGTCGGCCATCCGACGGGCTCGCGCGTGGTCGTCGGCGAGTCGGTCGATGTTGTGGTCAAGGGCGAAAATGCCTGCGGCAGCCAGGATCCCGATCTGGCGCATCCCCCCGCCGAGCCGCTTGCGCTGGATCCGGGCCCGAGCCATCCGGTCCTTCGATCCGACGAGCACGGACCCGACCGGGGCGCCGAGGCCCTTGGACAGACACACGGAGACGGTGTCGAACTCGGTGCCGTATGCCACGAAGGGGACTCCCGTGGCGACGTGCGCGTTCCACAGTCGGGCGCCGTCCAGGTGGAGCGCGACGCCCTGGTCCCGGGTGCCTTCGCGGACGGCGCGGATCTCCTCGATGGGCTGGACGGTCCCGCCACCGAAGTTGTGGGTGTTCTCCAGGACGACCAGCGCCGTGTTGACCTGGTAGGTTCCGCCGTCGGTGATCATGAGCGAGAGTGGGTCGGTGGCACGGAGCAGCCCGCGCTCGGAGACCCAGGTCCGCGAGGTGACGCCGGAAAACGCTGCGGCAGCGCCGAGTTCGGCTCGCAGGACATGGGCGAGGGAGTCGGCGACGAGCTCCTGGCCGGGCTCGACGTGCAGGCGGATGCCGAGTTGGTTGGCCATCGACCCACTGGGGGCGAAGAGCCCGTCCTCGTGACCGAGGAGGGTCGCGACACGCTGCTCGAGCTCGCGGACCGTGGGGTCCTCGCCGAACACGTCGTCGCCGACCGGCGCGTGAGCCATCGCCTCGCGCATGGCGTCGGACGGTTTGGTGAGGGTGTCGGAGAGGAGGTCGGCAACGATCGGTGCAGCGGGCGGCATACGGTGTCGGTTCCTCAGTCCTGGGCGAGCATCTCGGCGACCAGGAAGGCCAACTCGAGACTCTGCTGGTGGTTGAGCCGCGGGTCGCAGAGGCTCTCGTAGCGTTTGTTCAGGTCGGCATCGAGGATCTTCTCAGCCCCGCCGAGACACTCGGTCACGTCGTTTCCAGTGAGCTCGACGTGGATGCCGCCGGGGACGGTCCCGAGGCCACGGTGAACCTCGAAGAAGCCCCGCACCTCGTCGACGACGTCGTCGAAATCCCTTGTCTTGTAACCGGATGCGGACTCGAAGGTGTTGCCGTGCATCGGGTCGCACACCCAGGTCACGTGGGCACCGGACGCCATGACCTTCTCGACGATCGACGGCAGCGCGTCGCGGACCTTGCCCGCACCCATCCGGGTGATGAAGGTCAGCCGGCCCGGCTCGTTGTCGGGGTTGGTCCGCTCGATGAGGCGCAGCAGGTCGTCGGGTCGGGCCTGGTCGGAGACCTTGGCGCCGATCGGGTTGTGGACATGGGAGACGAAGTCGATGTGCGCCCCGTCGCCGTGCCGGGTCCGCTCACCCACCCAGACGAAGTGAGCCGACGTGTCGTAGAGCCGCCCGGTCCGGGAGTCGATGCGGGTGAGCGGGCGCTCGTAGTCCAGGAG
>JBDTBX010000436.1:0-2568 GCA_039923915.1 Nostocoides sp.
CATCGTCTTGTCATCGGAGTAGGTCCCCGAGACGCCCTGGCTGATCTCGGCCGGCTCGTTGTCGACCACAATGTGAAACTTGTCGGTGAGGAGACCGTCGAGCGTTGCAGTGCCGTCGAACTTCGCATCGACGGCGCGGCCGAGCAGCGAGTCCCAGAACGGGTAGGTCTTCTTTTCCGTGTCGAACGGGAACTTGTTGACCAAGCCATCGTGCTGGAGGGCATCGGCACCGACGTACTTCTTCGCGTTGACCGAAAGCGCTGTGTGGCGATCAGTGGCAAAGGTGTCCGTGCCTGCGTTGATCAACGCACTGTTGGCGCCGTCGGAACTCACACAGTCGGGGGCGTTGCCCGAGGGGTCGCGCAGAAGGCAGGTGAAGGTGTCGAAAACAACGACGCCGTCCTTGGACTTCGGCCCGTCGACGACGGTCCGGCTGGTGGCCTTGAGCGGCCCGCCGGCCTCGCCCAGATAACTGCCTGTGCCCGCGAGACGCGTGGTGCTGTTGACATTCAGCGGCGTCTGTTTGACCTGGCCGGGCACCCAGAACCACAGGAGCAGCGCCGTGGTGAGAAGGAAGCCACCCAGGCCCAGCAACACGGTGCCGAGTGGTTTGCGCATCGTTGGGCATCTCCTCGTTGGCTTAGGCAGTCGGCCGATGCTACCAGCGGGTATGGGTCACGGATCACCAACTCCCGTCTTTTCGCGTCGGCACGGCCTGCCGGAGCCCGGTGAATCTAGGGTGGGCGCGTGACTTCCGCCCCAGACCGATCCCAGGCGACGGCATACCTCCCGTCCCTCGACGGTCTCCGCGCGGTCGCCGCGGGACTGGTGGTCCTCACTCATGCCGCCTTCCTCACCGGGTTCGTCGTCAACCAAGGGCTCCTGGGTCGCCTGATGGGACGAGGCGATCTCGGTGTCTCGATCTTCTTCGCCCTCTCCGGCTTCCTCCTGCATCGCGGCTTCGTCGACTCCAGTCGGCCGCTGGGCGTCCGGGACTACTTCGTCCGGCGCGCGGTTCGTGTCCTGCCGGCCTACTGGTTGGTCGTCGCCGTGGTGGTCGCCTGCACGAACACCTCCGCTCGGGACGCGATGCTCCACGTGCTGGGGGCCCAGATCTACGTGGCCGACTCCCAGATCCCGAGCTTCTCCCAGTCGTGGAGTGTGGCGACCGAGTTGTCGTTCTATGTCGCGCTCCCCCTCGCGGCTGTCGGGCTGAACCGGCTGCGCCGCCGAAGCGCGTCCGCGCCGCTCACGATTCTCACGTGGACCTTGGTCAGTTCGCTCGCGCTGACTTGGTTCGCCAGTTCGGGCCGGATCGGAGTCGACATCCTCTTTGAGCGGTGGCTCCCGGCACGGGCGGCCAACTTCATCGTGGGGATGCTTCTCGCCGAGGTGCTCCTGGCGCCGGACCACCCGGTAGAGCGGCGCCTTCGCGCCCTGGCCGCTGCCCCTGGATCGGCACTGGTTCTGGCGGGCGCCGCCTACCTGTTCGCCACCACCCCGGCCGCCGGCCTGCTCACACTTGGGGTGGTTAGCGGGCTGCAACTCGCCGTGAAGATGGCCTGCGGATCGATCGTGGCGTTGGCCCTCCTTGCGCCGCTCGTCCTGGAGCGGGACAACCGCTGGCGCCGCGCGATGGCGCACCCGGTCTGCCGATGGCTGGGCCGGATTTCCTACGGAACTTTCCTCTGGCACGTTCCCGTCTTCTTTGCCCTGTATGACGTGTCGGGACTCAAGCCATTCAGCGGCGGCATGCTCCCGCTACTGGCTCTCGGGATCCCGATCACGCTCTGCCTTGCCGCCCTCACCTACTACCTGTTCGAGGCGCCCCTCATCCGGGCGATCCGGACCCGACATCCCGGCCAGAACCGCAGTGACCGCCACGAGCGTCAGGACGCGGGTCAGGACCTCGACGTGCGGGGAGCCGATCGATCCGGCTGACCACCCTGCCTGGACGACCCCAGCGCCCAGCATGGCCACCGCCGGCACGGCCCAACGGATTTCGGTGTGGCGCCTGAACGGTCCGACGCTGGTCACGGCGATGGTGACGACAAGTGCGACGACGGCACCCGCGATGCCGGCGGTGACCCCGCCGAACGCGACGCACAGGGCCGGTCCGAGCAGGCTGCTGCTGTCAGGTCGGACCGACTCGGTCTCGGCTCGGCGGCGACGTCCGGGTATCAGCAGGCTCAACACCAGTGCTCCGGCCAGCAACCCGCCGCTGAGCATTCCGATCCGGTAGGCCCGGTCGGGGGCAAAGTCGATGACCAGCCGTCCTGCGGCTCCGCTGGGGACGATGAACGCCTGCCGGAATCCGTCGACCACCTGCGACTGCAAGCGGTGCCCGTTCACGGTTGCCCGCCAGCCGGAGTTGGCGTTCTGGGTGAGCGCAAGCACCCGCGCTGGACCGCTCGGGAGGCCCCCGGTCATGGTGGCGCCGGGGTGGACGGCAACCGGGACGGCCTGGCCGACCGCCGACGAGGACCAGGCCGCTGGACCATCACTCACGCGCAGGACCGCCAGAGCCGGCGCCAGAGTCCGCCAGGTCCCGAGCGACACGCGAACCTC
>JBDTBX010000437.1:0-3209 GCA_039923915.1 Nostocoides sp.
ACAACGAGGAGGTCGTCCTCGGCCTCGTCGCGGCACCCGCGCTCGGCCGGCGCTGGTGGGCGGCGCTCGGTTCCGGCGCCTGGGCGGGCAAGTCGCTCACCTCGGCCAAGCGGATCAGCGTCTCCAAGGTGTCGCGCCTCCAGGACGCGTCGATCTCGTATGCGGCGGTGTCGAGCTGGACCCAGCGGGGCAAGGGCGAGGCCTTCCTGTCCCTGCTCGACGACTGCTGGCGGACCCGGGCCTACGGGGACTTCTGGTCCTACATGCTGCTCGCCGAGGGGGCCGTCGACATCGCGACCGAGCCGTCGCTCGCGGTCTACGACATGGCCGCGCTCGTCCCGATCGTCACCGAGGCCGGCGGCCGGTTCACCTCGCTCACGGGCAAGCCCGGCCCGTTCGGCGGGAACGCGCTGGCCACCAACGGCCTGCTGCACGACCAGGTCCTCGCCCGCCTGGGCGACACCCCTGCCCCCACCTGACGAGGGCATCGGTCAGTTGGGGACGACGGTCACCTCACCGCGACCCAGATCCCGTAGGCCGTCCAGCCAGGCGGCCGCGTCGCCGACGACGACGACGGTCCACTCCCCCGTCACGACGGCCTTGATCGCGGCATCGAGCTCGGCCGTGGTCAGGGTGGCCATCCGCTGGAGGTTGGTCGTCGTGAAGTCGGTCGCGAGTCCGTCGAGGGCCAGGGTGGCCGCCTCGCCGGCAACCGCGTCGGCCGTGGCAAAGCGCCCGGGTGCCGTCTTGCTGATGTAGTCGACACCGTCGCGCAGCTCGTCGGCGGTGAAACCCTCCCGGGTCAGGTCCAGGATGCCCAGGAGCAGCTGGAGGGCGTCGACGGTGACCTCGGTGCGCACCGACCCTGACGTGAAGAAGGTGCCCCCGACCCGACGCGGACGGAACGCCGACCGGATCCCGTAGGTGTAGCCCTTGTCCTCGCGCAGGACCGCGTCGATCCGCGCCGTCGGCGACCCGCCGATGACGAACGACAGCACCTGGTAGGCCGCCCAGCCTCGCTGGGTGTGCCGGTCCGGCCCGCTCCAGCCGATGGCGAACTCGGTCTGGACCGAGCCCGGCCGGTCCACGGCGACGATGCGTGCCGCGTCGGTGGCCCGGCGCGCCGCCACCGGGGCGACAGCGGGCGCCTGACCGGGGACCGACCACACGCCGAGGGTCTGGCCGACGAGCGCGGCCACGTCCAGGCCGGTGAAGTCGCCGGCGACGATGACCGTCGCCCCTCGGGGCCCGAGGTTCTCGGCGTGGAAGGCCACGACATCGTCGCGGGTGATCGCACCGACCGTCTCGCTGGAGCCCGCGGTCGGTCGCGACGCCCGGTCGGCCGGGTCGTAGAACGTCGAGACGAACTCCCGTCCCGCGCGGTGCGGCGCGCTGGCGCGCTCCTGCTCGATCTCGGCCTTGCGGGTTGCCACGGCCCGCCGGACCTCGGCCTCGGGGAATGCGGGCTCGGCCAGCATCTGACGGAGCAGGTCGAGCGCGTCGCCGAGGTGGCGTGCGGCGACATCGAGCTCGGCCATCAGGGCCGACTCCGTCATGCCGGTGCCGAGGCCGATCCCCTTGCGCTCCAACAGCTCCGCGAACTCTTCCGGCGTATGCCGGGTGGTCCCCTCGTCGAGCAGGCGCGCCATGATCGTGGCGATGCCCTCGAGGTGACCGGGCTCGGCGCTCAGCGGAGTCGGCACGGCCACGCGCACGGAGACGACGTACTGGCCGGGGATGTCGAAGGTGAGCAGCCGAATCCCGTTGTCCAGCAAGGTTTCCTGCGGAACAGGGAACGCCCACGGCTCGGCGGGCGCGATGTCGGGGCGAGGCGCGCTCACGCGGCGGCCTCCTCGGCGCGCAGGAAGGCAACGGTCGCGCAGTTGGCGGCACGGAGCCAGGTGCGGGCGACGTCGGTCACCTGATCGGGCGTCACGTGACCCAGTCGGTCGAGGTAGGTGTTGACGAAGCCCGGGTCGTCATGGAGCAGGGTCGTGTGGCTGATCAGGTCGGCCCGCTCCTCCTGACTGGCCAGGGCCGAGAGCCAGGCGCGCTCGGACTGGGCCAGGACGGCCTCCATCTCGACGGCGGTCGGCCCAGACTCGGCGAACCGCTCCAGCTCCTCCATGGCCCGGGCCTCGATGACGCCGGCGTCCTGGCCGTCGGCGATGTCGAGGGTGATCAGCGCGAGCGAGGAGCCGTCGATGAACCCCATGGCGTGGGCATCGACGTGGTGCGCGACCTGCTCGTCGCGGACGAGACGCTTGGTGAGCCGTGACGTCGACAGTCCGCCGAGGACGTCGAGGGCGAAGCCGGCCGCCACGAAGTCCGGTGTTGCGTCGACGGGGAGCCGGAAGGCGAGGTGCAGGCGGTCGTTCGGCACGTCGCCGGGAACGTCGACACGCACCGGCGCCGTGAGCGGCGCAAGCTGTGGGCCGGGGCCGCGCGGCACCTGCGCCGACGCCAGGAGGTCGCCGAAATACCGCTCCACAGCGGCGAATCCGTCGTCCGGGGTGATGTCGCCGCACAGGGTGAGCACCGAGTTGTTCGGTCCGTAGTAGCGCTGGAAGAAGGCGTGCACGTCGGCGACCGACGCCGCGTCGAGGTCCTGCATCGAGCCGATCGTCGCGTGGTGGTACGGGTGCCCCACCGGGAAGATCGCGGCATACACCTCGATGAGGGCCGTTCCGTAGGGGGCGTTGTCGTAGCGCTGCCGCTTCTCCTCCTTGACGACGTCCCGTTGGTTGTCCAGGTTCTCCTGGTTCACGGCGTCCAGGAGGTGGCCATGCCGGTCGGCCTCGAGCCACAGCGCCAGGTCCATGGCCCCCTTGGGCACCGTCTCGAAGTAGTTGGTCCGGTCGAACCAGGTCGTCGCGTTGAGCCGGCCGCCCTGGGCCATGAGCGCCGCGAAGTGCTCGCCATTGGCGACGTTGCGCGAGCCCTGGAACATGAGGTGCTCGAAGAGGTGCGCGAACCCGGTGCGCCCCTGCTCCTCGTGCCGCGACCCGACGCCGACCCAGAGGTTGACGGTCACGTTGGGGACGCTGTGGTCCGGCGAGACGACGACTCGCAGTCCGTTGGGCAGCCGTCGGTCGTGGATCGGGTAGTCCAAAGGCATGGCCGCGAGCCTATGGCACGGCCCGGGGGCCGGGTGCCGGTCAGCCGGCCCGGTCGATCTCCTCCCGGGCCTGGGCGGGAGACTGCGGCGG
>JBDTBX010000438.1:0-3888 GCA_039923915.1 Nostocoides sp.
AGTGCCCCGGGTGTCCTGACATCAGTCCTTGCCGACGCCCGGCCACGAAGTCATTACAGGTGTAGGTCCACGGCGCTCCGCGCGGGCCACGAGAGGGCGGTATGCGGTGAAGTTCAGGGTCGAACGCGACGTCCTGGCCGAGGCGGTCACCTGGGTTGCTCGCGGCCTGCCGAGCCGGCCGCCGGTGCCCGTCCTGGCCGGTGTTCTCATCGAGGCCGACGGTGAAGGGACCCTCACCCTGTCCGGCTTCGACTACGAGGTCTCGGCCCGGATCACCATCCCTGCCGATGTCAGTGAGGGCGGTACCGTCCTCGTCCTCGGCCGGCTGCTCGCTTACATCTCCCGCAACCTGCCGGCCAAGCCGATCGACGTCGCGACCGAGGGCAACAAGGTCCAGGTCACCTGCGGCGCGAGCCGGTTCAGCCTGCTGGCCATGCCGGCCGGCGAGTATCCGACCCTCCCGACCAGTCCCGCCCCGAGCGGCACCATCGCCGGCGACGTCTTCACCACAGCCGTCGCCCAGGTCTCCATCGCGGCCGACCGCGGTGACACCCTGCCCATCCTCACCGGCGTCCGGGTCGAGATCGAGGGCGAGAAGATGACCCTCCTCGCGACCGACCGCTACCGACTGGCGATGCGCGAGCTCACCTGGAATCCCACCGAGTCCGACGCCAGTCACATCGCCCTCATCCCGGCTCGGACCCTGTCCGAGATGGCCAAGGCCCTCGGCGCGTCCGCTCGGGTCGACCTCTCGCTCGGCGGCTCCGCCGGTGGCGACGGCCTGGTCGGTTTCGAGGCCGGGTCACGACGCACGACGAGCCGACTGCTCGACGGTGAGTACCCCAAGGTCTCCGCGATCTTCCCGACCTCGGCCGACTCCGAGGCGGTCGTCTCGACCGCCGAGCTCGTCGAGGCGGTCAAACGGGTCGCTCTCGTCGCCGAACGGAACACCCCGGTCCGGTTGAAGTTCACCGACGGCCAGCTCGCCATCGAGGCCGGCACGGGCGACGACGCCCAGGCCTCCGAGGCGGTCGAGTCGGCCCTCACCGGGCCCGAGCTCGAGATCGCCTTCAACCCCCAGTTCCTGCTCGACGGGCTCGGGGCCGTCGGTACGGCCTACAGCCGGTTCTCCTTCACCCAGCCCTCGCGGCCCGCGGTCCTCTCCGGGCAGGCCGAGGCCGACGGTGAGGCCGATACCTCCTACCGCTACGTGCTCATGCCGGTCAGGTTCGCTTCATAAGGACATCCCGTATGCCGCGGGGGTAGCGTCTACCTGCAACGCCAACCCCACATCCGGCCCGCGCCATCGGCGCCATCCGCCTCAAGGAGCAGACATGCAACTGGGACTCATCGGTTTGGGCAAGATGGGCGGCAACATGCGCGACCGGATCCGCCGCGCCGGCCACGAGGTCGTTGGCTACGACCTCAACCCCAAGGTGTCCGACGTCTCCTCCCTCGCCGAGCTGGTCAAAAAGCTCGATGCGCCGCGTGTGGTGTGGACGATGGTCGCGGCCGGTGACATCACCAAGCAGACGATCGCCAAGCTTGCTGACCTCCTCGAGCCCGGAGACCTCGTCATCGACGGCGGCAACAGCCGGTTCACCGACGACTTCGAGCATGAGAAGTCGTTGAAGGACAAGGGAATCGGCTACGTGGACTGCGGTGTGTCGGGTGGGATCTGGGGCCTGCAGAACGGCTATGGCCTGATGTGCGGCGGCACCGCGACCAACGTCAAGCGGGCCATGCCGATCTTCGATGCGCTGCGCCCCGAGGGTCCGCGTGACGAGGGATTCGTCCACGCCGGCTCGGTCGGCGCCGGCCACTACACGAAGATGGTCCACAACGGCATCGAGTACGGAATGATGGCCGCCTACGCCGAGGGCTTCGAGCTGCTCGAGCGCAAGGACATCGTCAAGAACGTCCCCGGTGCGTTCAAGGCCTGGAGCCGCGGCACCGTCGTCCGGTCCTGGTTGCTCGACCTGATGGTCGAGGCGCTGGAGAAGAACCCGACCCTCGAGGGCGTCTCGGACTACACGGTGGACTCCGGTGAGGGCAAGTGGACCGTCGAGGAGGCCATTGCGCTGGACGTCCCGATGCCGGTCATCTCAGCATCCCTGTTCGCCAGGTTCGCCTCCCGACAGGAGATCAGTCCGACGATGCAGGCCGTGGCCGCCCTCCGCGGTGGCTTCGGCGGGCACCAGGTGATGACCATTGCCGAAGGCGAGGCGCTACGCAGGTCCAACGCTGGGGAGGTCGGGGGCGAACCGTCGGCTGCCAAGAAGACGGCGAAGAAAGGCGCTCCTGGCAAGAAGGCTCCTGCCAAGAAGGCCGCTCCTGCCAAGAAGGCTGCGGCCAAGAAGTCCGGCGGCTGACCTGCACGTTCGTCATCTCACGGCCCTGGACTTCCGGTCGTATGCCGCAGCCGAACTCCCGTTGACCCCTGGCATCACGACGCTCGTCGGGCTCAACGGCCAGGGCAAGACCAACCTCGTCGAGGCGATCGGCTATCTCGCTACCCTGGGCAGCCATCGGGTCGCCACCGACCAGCCACTCGTCCGGTTCGGTGCCGACCAGGCCATCATCCGCGGGGCGGTGGTGCGTGACGGGCGGGAGACTCTGCTGGAGATCGAGATCAACCCCGGCCGGGCCAACCGGGCGCGGCTCAACCGGTCGCCACTGACCCGGCCGCGGGACGTCCTCGGCACGCTGCGGACGGTGTTGTTCGCGCCCGAGGACCTGGCCCTCGTCAAGGGCGACCCGGGTGAACGCCGGCGGTTCCTCGACGACCTCCTCGTCGCGCGCCAGCCGCGTTGGGCGGGAGTGCGGTCGGACTACGACCGGATCCTCAAGCAGCGCAACGCATTGCTGAAGTCCGCGGCACCGGTCCTCAAGCGTGGGAACCGGGGGGCACCCCGTCGATCGTCGGCGCTGGCCGACGGCGAGAACACCGACGGCGCCCGTGCCGATGCGCTGCACACCCTGGACGTGTGGAACACCCAGCTCGCCGGGGTCGGCGCACAGCTGCTCTATGCCCGGCTGCGGCTGCTGCGGGACCTGCGACCGCACGTGGCCACGGCATACGAGCAGGTCAGTGCGGGAGGGTCCGTCGCCGAGGCGACCTACCGGTCATCACTTCCAGACGCGACGGCCGAGCGGCTCAGCACGGGCGAGGTCCCTGAGATCGTCCAGCTGGAGGCCGAGCTGATCGCCTCGTTCGAGGAGCTGCGACGCGATGAGGTCGAGCGCGGGGTCACCCTCGTCGGCCCCCATCGTGACGACATCGTCCTGCGGCTCGGCGAGCTGCCCGCCAAGGGGTACGCCAGCCACGGGGAGAGCTGGAGCTTCGCGCTCGCCCTCAAGCTCGCGGCATACCGGCTGCTCGCCCACGACCTCGGCGACGACCCGGTCCTCATCCTCGATGACGTGTTCGCCGAGCTGGACACCGGTCGCCGCGAGCGCCTCGCCGAGCTGATTGGCGACTGCGAGCAGGTCCTGATCACCGCCGCCGTTCCGGAGGACGTCCCACGAACCCTTGTGGGGCAGACGTACTCGGTCACGATGGGAGCGGTCGTCCCGGCCTGAGGACCCCGTCCCCGGCGACGGCGCGGCGGCCGCGCCTGACCATACCCTTGGCGTATGCCGCCCGAGCCCCCGTCCGCAGGTGGCCAGCCGCTGCCCGAGGACGCTCGGGACGCCGCATCGGCCGCCCTCGCCCGGGCGCGGGCGGTGGCCCGGGGCAAGGGACTGCGGCCGGGGTCCAAACCCGCGCGGCGCCGCGCCAAGGACGTACCGCTCGACCGGCGCACCGACGCGGCCCGCGACTTCCACACCCTCGGCGAGGAGGTGGAGTCATTCATCGCCGAGCGCGGCTGGGCCATCGACGTCGCC
>JBDTBX010000439.1:0-3271 GCA_039923915.1 Nostocoides sp.
ATGACGGCCTGGTAGACCCCGGCATAGGAGCTGTCAGGAATGACGGCGAGGGTGTCGGCCTCGGCGCCATCGGGGCCCCACATGTGGCCGGAGGTGCGGATCATGGCCGGCATCGAGGCGTCGACGATGACGTCGCTCGGGACGTGCAGGTTGGTGATGCCCTTGCCCGAGTTGACCATCGCCAGCCGGGGCCCGTCGGCCAACCCCTTGTCGATCGCCGCCCGGATCTGGGCGCCCTTGTCACCCAGGGCGTCCAGCCCGTCCAGGATCGAGCCGAGCCCGTTGGTGGGTGAGAGCCCTGCGGCGGCCAGGTCGGCCCCGTATGCCGCGAACACGTCGGGCAGGAAGGCCCGGACGACGTGGCCGAAGATGATCGGGTCGGAGACCTTCATCATGGTGGCCTTGAGGTGGACCGAGAAGAGGACGTCATCGGCCCTGGCTCGGGCGATCTGGTCGGCGAGGAACGCGTGCAGAGCGCCCACGCTGAGGAAGGTGCCGTCGACGACCTCGCCAGCCAGCACGGGCAGCCGGTCCTTGAGCGTGGTCACCGTGCCATCGGTAGCCGTGTGCCGGATGGTGAGGGTGTCGGCGGCCGGCAGGACGACGGACTGCTCGTTCGTGCGGAAGTCGTCATGGTCCATCGTCGCGACGTTGGTCCGGCTGTCGGCTGACCAGGCACCCATCGAGTGGGGGTGCTTGCGGGCGTAGTTCTTGACCGCGGCGGGGGCGCGGCGGTCGGAGTTGCCCTCGCGGAGTACCGGGTTGACCGCACTGCCCTTGATCTTGTCGTAACGGGCCCGCATATCCTTCTCCTCAGGGGTCTGCGGGTCATCGAGGTAGGGCGGCAGGTCGAAGCCCAGGGCGCGCAGCTCGGCGACGGCTGTCTTGAGCTGGGGCACCGAGGCCGAGACGTTGGGGAGCTTGATGATGTTGGCCTCGGGTGTGGTCGCCAGGGCGCCCAGCTCCGCCAGGGCGTCACCGGTCCGCTGCTCCTCGGGCAGCCGGTCGGCGAACGCGGCGAGGATGCGACCAGCGAGGGAGATGTCGCGCGTCTCGACCTGGACACCGGCCTTCGCGGCATACGCCTCGATGACGGGCAGGAGCGAGTACGTCGCGAGCAAGGGAGCCTCGTCGGTGAGGGTATAGATGATGGTGGCCATGGTGGCGATCTCCTCGGAGCCCGGCGGGGCGTCGGCGTCGTGGGTCGGCGTCGTCGAACTGCAGGTTATCGAACCGCCGGGGCATGGCATTCTGGGCATCGACAAAGCGGACCAACCGGTCCGGAGGCCACCGGTCGGGCAGAAGGAGTGGGCGCGATGAAGCGGGTCAACTGGCTCGGGAATGCTGCGCTCGCGGTGCTCCTGCTCCTCGACCTGGCCCTCGTGGCCCTCGTGTTCACCCATAAGGGCGGCCAGGTCGCTGGTGACACGGTCCCACTGACGTCGACCGGGTCCTCCTCCAGCACCGGACCCGCAGAGAGCACGGCGGCACCCAGAGCGACCCTGGTCGCCGGCCTGCTCTCCGTCGTCGACGCCAAGACCGTGTGGTCGGCCACCAAGGGCACCTGCGGCAAAGGCGGGGCCACGGTCTCGGTCAGCAAGGACTCGGGAGCCAACTGGACCGCGGTCAAGGAGCAGCCCTACGGCGCCCTGACCCGGTTGGACGCGTCGAGCGACCGGGCCGCCTTCGTCGTGGGAGCCGATTCGACCTGCAAGCTGGCGATCCGCAGCACCTCCACGGGCGGCGAGACCTGGCGTGACCCGTCGACGGTGTCGACCTCGTGGGCCCTCGACCTCGCCGACGCGACCCTGGTGCACTCGACGAGCGGCACCACCTCCACCCCGTGTGGGACGGTGCACGTGACCGCCTTCGCCCGGTCGAGCGACTCGGCCGCGACGGTTCTGTGCGACGACGCGAGCACCCGGACGACGACCGATGCCGGCCAGAAGTGGTCCAACGGGCCGTCGCTCTCGGGCGTCGCCCAACTCGGAAGCGTCCTGTCCTTCGCGGCCGCGGGGTCGGGCTCGAGCGCCCGGCTCGTCGTGGCCTCGCCGGCCACTGACTGCGCCGGCGTGGCGATCTCGACCTCGACCGGCGGCAAGGACTTCGTCAGGGCTGCGTGCGTGACCCCGGTGGCCGCCACGACGTTGCCCGTCGCCCTCGCGCAGCAGGGCGACAGTGTGGGCGCCATGTGGCTGCTCGTCGGCACCGACCTGTGGCGGGCCTCCGGCTCCTTCACGGCTTGGGCGAAGGCCTCCTGAGACGGCGCCGCACGGCCCGAGTCTCGTCGAGCACGGCCTGCATCGCCTCGACGCGGTTGGACCAGTCCAGGCCGTGGTCGATCGGGGTTGCTGGTGCTCCCGCTGGCTCGGCGAGGGCCGAGCGCACGGCATCCGGGAAGTCTTCGGCGCCCGCCACGGTGGCCGCCGGCCACTCGCGGAACCCGGCCACGGCAGTGCTGACGACCGGGCGGCCGGCGGCCTCGTACTCATAGCGCTTGATCGGGTCGAGGCTGTCGGTGAACGCCGTGACCCGGTGTGGCACCACGAGCACGTCGGCGTGGGTGAGGTAGGACGGGACCGCGTCGTGCGGCCGGGATCCGAGCAGGACCACTCCGGCATCGAGCAACCGCGCGCCGTCAGCAGACGGGAGCGGTGCCGGGCCGAGGAGGACGAGGCGTCCCTGCGGCTGTATCGCCCGGGCGGTGGCCTCGCACAGATCGAGGTCGATCCGGTCGCGGTGCACCGTGCCGACGTACAGCGCGACCCGGGCAGGAGGCAGGTCGCTGGGCCGCGGCCCGGGGTCGGCGTAGGCCGCGGTGTCCACGCCGTTCGTGATCAACCGGACCGGCCGGCGAGCACCCTTCGTGACCACAAGTCGGGGACTGCAGACGACGACGACTGCGCTGTCGTGCAACAGGATTCGCTCCTGTTCGGCGAGGCGGGCCAACTCCGCAGGAGGCCGTTCGGCGACGAGCCAGTCGTCGGTGATGTCATGGACCAGCGGCCAGTCCGTGACGTTGGCCAGTTCCGCGCCTCGCGGGTCGTTGACCCACAGGGTCGGGTCGTCCAGCCCACACTGCTGCGCGACCCGGACTGCTGCGCGGGCCCACCGGGAGTCCTGGCGGGGGTCGATGCGCCGAGGCAGCCACTTGGTCGGCTCGAAGAGGGTCAACTGGCCGGGCCGAACGCGGGTCACCTCTGGGCCGGGCCGGAGTCCGCGGCCGGCGCGCGGCCGACGACCGGAGCGGGTGGCATGCAGAGGGTCGGTG
>JBDTBX010000440.1:0-3326 GCA_039923915.1 Nostocoides sp.
TACGGCTCGGACGGGGCCGAGGTCGCCAGCGAGCGCGGTCTCGCGGTGGTCCGCGGTGACGCGACCTGCCTGCCTCTTCTTGGCGATTCGCTTGACCTCGTCGTGGCGTTCGACGTGCTGGAGCACATCCTCGACCACGATGCCGCCGTGGGCGAGGCGCACCGGGTTCTGCGTCCCGGCGGCACCTTCCTCGTCGCCGTCCCCGCCGATCCCAGGCTCTGGTCCGAGCACGATGTCGCGGTCGACCACGTCCGTCGCTACACGCGGGTGACCCTGTCGGCCGTCCTGGAGCGCAGCGGCTTCACCATCGAGTCGATGGACTCCTGGAACGTCCTGCTCCGGCCGGTCGTCGCTCTGCGGCGGCGGCAGAGCTCGGGCAGCGACCTGGACGTACTGCACCCGGTCGTCAACGCCGGACTGCGCGCCGTGATCACCGCCGAGCGGTTCCTGCCCCTCAACCGCCTGCCGGGGGTGACCCTGCTCGTGCGGGCACGTCGCCCGTGACCGCGCCCAACGAGTCGTAGGCGACGAAGTAGGCGGGCCTGGCCTGCAACGCGGCATACGTGCGTCCGACGTACTCCCCGAGGATTCCGAGGCAGAGCAGTTGGACGGCCCCCATGGCCGCGACGGCGACGACGGTCGAGGTCCAGCCGGGGGCCACCTGGCCGAGGGCGCGCGCGACGAGGGCGAAGACGAGCAGCGCCATCGACGCCAGCCCGCCCACGACACCGAACCAGGTGGCCGCTCGCAGGGGCGCAATCGAGAACCCGGTGACGCTGTCGAGCGACAGCCGGATCATCTTTCCCAGCGGGTACTTCGAGCGGCCGGCAGCGCGCTCCTCGCGTCGGTACCCGACGTGGGTGGAGGGGAAGCCGAGGGCTGGGACGACGAACCGCAGGACCCGACCGTGCTCCGGTAGGGCGTTGACGGCGTCGACGGTGGCTCGTGACATGAGCCGGAAGTCGCCGGCGTCGGTGTGAGTCTGCATGCCCGACAGCCGCCGGATCAGCCAGTAGAAGCCGCGGGCCGAGATCCGCTTGAACACCGTGTCGGTGGAGCGATCGTCGCGGACCCCATAGACCACGTCGACGCCTTCGGTGCGCGCGGCGTCGAGCATGGGCGCGATGACCTCGGGCGGGTCCTGGAGGTCGGCGTCGAGGGTGACCACGTAGGCGCCGCGCGCCCGGTCCAGGCCCGCGCTGATGGCCGCTTGATGGCCTGCGTTGGCGCGCAGCCGGACGACGCGCAGCTGCGGCCACTCGCGGGTGAGCCGCTGCAGGAGGACGGGCGTCGCGTCGCTGCTGCCGTCGTCGACGGCGAGGATCTCGTATGACGTGCCGAGACCGTCCGCGACCCGCCGGAGCCGGTCGACCAGGAGGGGGAGGACGGCCTCCTCGTTGTACATCGGGACGACGATGCTCAACTCGGGCGCGGTCGCGCCGGCGGGCTGAGGCAGGGACGACATGGGGGACAGCCTAGGGGGAAGAGGTAGGGCCCCCCGACGTATGAGATCGGGGGGCCCAGTGGTCGTCGGCGAACCGACAACCGGTGCTTCGGTGACCCGAGGGCCCACCTCTGCAGTTTGCGTCCACGACCCGGAGGCCGCTTCTGCTGTGCGCATCCGGACCGAAGTCCCGATGCTCACCGATGTCCCAACTCGAGAGCCGGACCATCTGTGGCCCGGTTCCAACCCGAAGGTTCGTTCCGTGCCGGCGGGTGGTGTCCCAGACCCGAGGGTCCAGGTCCTTCCCAGGTGGGCTGCGTTGGCCGGCGCCCGACGAGCGGGCGATCGGACTTCCACAACGACGGTGGGTGCTTCACCTCTGGCAAGCCAAGGGTTCGGCGGCGGCCCAGGCATTGCGGTCTCGGGGTGCCCCGCGTCGTCGTACGCGGTGCGTCCAAGGTTTCCCCCGTCCGCCCTCCACGTGGCAAGCCACGTGGTCGGCGCTCCCGTTTTCCGGTCTGCCTGCCCTCCTCCAGTCGGCGGACCCGGTCTCCCGGGCCGCTCCCCGTCGGAGTGCGTAGGAGATTTCTATTGGCTAATCCCCTTGGCCCGCAACTGTTTCCGGCGACCTTTTTTCGTCCACCGGATGCACACAGCCCTGTCCACAGGCGCCCCCGGTCACGTCGAGCTTTTTACACAACCCTGTGTACAAAAGTCGTGGACAACCGGGCTCCGAAAGGATGACCTCGCGTGTGCCGACGAGCGCGGGCCGGCGGCTTGTAGGGTGTCGGTCATGACGACATCCGTTGCCCGCCTGGTCACCGAAGGCGAAAAGGTTCGCCAGATGCCGATGCCCCCGATCGTGTTCGGGATCTTGGCCCTCGCGTTGTTCGGTCTAGGGCTGGCCGTGCTCTGGTCATTCCGGGGCACCGTCCAGAAGGTCCGCACGGGCGCGCACCCCGGGCCCTCCGAGCGGCACGATCACCACTGACCATGCGGCTCGGGGTCATGGGCGGCACCTTCGACCCCATTCACCACGGTCACCTCGTCGCCGCCAGTGAGGCCCAGGCACGCTTCGGTCTCGACGAGGTCGTCTTCGTCCCCACGGGCCAACCGTGGCAGAAGGCCGACGAGACGGTCAGCCCCGCCGAGCACCGGTACCTGATGACGGTGATCGCGACCGCCTCGAACCCGCGCTTCACAGTCAGCCGGGTCGACATCGATCGGGACGGCCCCACGTTCACGATCGACACCCTGCGGGATCTTCGGGCCGAGCGCCCCGAGGCCGACTTGTTCTTCATCACCGGCGCCGACGCCCTGGCCGAGATCCTGTCCTGGAAGGACGCCGAGAAGCTGTTCGAGCTGGCACTGTTCATCGGTGTCACCCGGCCGGGTCACGTGCTGACCGACAGGGGCCTGCCGGAGGACCGGGTCACCCTGCTCGAGGTGCCCGCCATGGCTATCAGTTCCACCGACTGCCGGGAGCGGGTGGAGGAGCGTGAACCGGTCTGGTACCTCGTGCCAGATGGCGTCGTCCAGTACATCAACAAGTACGACCTGTATGCGCAGCCCGCCCCCGACCCGGGTGAGCTGCATCCCAAAGTCAAGGAGACCCGTGCCAGCCACTGAACGATCGTTGGAACTCGCCCGCACCGCCGCTGCTGCTGCCGACGACAAGTTGGCCATCGACGTTGCCGGTATCGATGTCAGCGACCACCTGGCGCTCACCGACGTGTTCATCATCGCGTCCGCCACGAACGAGCGACAGGTCGGCGCCATCGTCGACGCGGTCGAGGACGACCTTCGGGCCGTCGGGTGCAAGCCGATCCGCCGTGAAGGGGAGCGCGAGGGCCGCGGGGTGCTCATCGACTTCGGCGACATC
>JBDTBX010000441.1:0-9977 GCA_039923915.1 Nostocoides sp.
GGCATTACCGGACATGGCGAGGAGTTTGAGATACGCCGCGTGGACGACGATCCGCTTGCCAGCAGGTCGACCGAGCAGCCAGGGAGCCGGGCATCTACGTGGCCGCGGCGCTCGCACTCGCCCCGAAGTCGATGCCATCGAACGCGGCGGCGGTCAGGTCGTCCATCCGGGACTGGGTCGCCCGGACGTAACGTTCTGCGGCTTGGGTGGAGGCGTCGCCCAAGAAGACCTTGACTTCGGCGACGGTTGCACCGCGCTGGGCTAGGCGCGTCGCACCGGTCGCACGAAGGTCGTGGAAGTTGATCGACCGGCCCACGGCGACGCGGACGGCGAACCATCCACCAGCCGCCTTGCGGAACCGGGTCTCGGAGAGCCAGTCCCCAGACGGCGCGGGGAAGACGAGGCCCTCGCGGCCCGTCACGAAATTGTTCAGGTGCACGGTCAGCATCAGGACGACGTGCGAGGGGATGCGCTGATCCCGTATGCCGGCCGCGCTCTTGGGTTCCTTCTCGTACCGTTCCCCGCCGGGCCCGGTGCCGATCGCGCGACGGACCTTGACGACGGGCGGGGTCGCCTTGAGGTCGATGTCCGACCGGCGCAGCGCGACGAGCTCGCCGAACCGCAGACCGCAGCCCAGCGCGAGGCCGACCATGGCCCGCCACTCCGGGCGGATCGTGGCCATGATGAGAGCCAGGTCGTCGTCGTCGACCACCTCGGTACGGGCCACCGACCGGGAGCCGAACGAGCCGGCCCCGTCGACTTTGAACGGGTTCACCGCCCCGGCGAGGATGCCATCTGCGGCCGTCGCGGCGCGCATGATCGCCGACCCGAGCGCGTAGCACTCCCGGGTGGTCTTCGCCTTGTCGTGGGGCAGCTTCTCCTCGTACCAGCGCAGGACGATGCTCGGCGTCAGCTCGTCGAGGGGGAGGGACCCGAGGGTGGGCAGGAGGTACTTGTCCAGCCAGATCCGGTAGCCGCGCCCGGTGGAGTCCTGCAGCGGTCCTTTCTTGGTTCGACGGGTCCGCAGCCAGGTCGCCGAGAACTCCTCGAAGGTGACGACGCGGTTTCGCTCGGACACGAGGCGTTCCGCGGCCGCGTGTTCGCTGAGGGTGGCCCAATGCGAGCCCTCGGCGTTGAGTCGCAGCTCTTCGGCCCGGAGCCAGTCGCCGGCGGCCTCCTTGCCGTAGGTGCCGGGCGCGAAGGTGTGCGGGGCGGTGATCGTCTGACCGCCTCGTCCGGACGGATGGTCGATCGGGATCGTGAACCGGGCTTGCCAGCGACCTGAGCGCATTCGGGTGATCTGCCCGAACCGGCGACGGTGTCGCTTTGCATCGTTCATGCATCGGATCGTACGGCACCGTATGTCCATTTGTGGCTCTTTACGGACAGTTGGACCCACAGCCTGCTGGGTGCATTCGTGCAGGTCAGAGCCCCATGGTGTCCCCGGTTGTCCTCTCGTGTCCAACAATCGAAAATGTTGGTTCGAGTCCAACCGGGGGAGCCCACCCGCTCCACGCGCGCAACCGATCAGAGCTGCGTGTTGAGGTAGGCCTGCAGGGCGCTCACCGTTCGCGCGTTCCAGGTCCTTGCGCCGTCTCGCGTGAGGGCCAGGTAGGACTGCATCGCCGCCATCGAGTTCGGTCCCCAGCCGCCATCCACCGTGGTGCCCACGCGCGCCTGGAGCGCCCCGATCGTCGTGGAGTTGAAGGTCCCGGTGACGCTCACGCCCAGCCAGCGCTGGAGGGCCGACAGGGTCAGCGGCCCCAGACTGCCGTCGGTCGCCAGACGGGTGGCCAGCAGCCCGTCGGTCGCCTTGGCGAGCAGGACCCGGTATGCCGCGGCGTTGACCTTGGCCCGGAACGTCGCGTCGCTGGCGACTCGGGCTGTCACCGCATTGACCATGGCTGGGATGAGCGTCGCGTTGACGGTCAGGACGATGTCACCGCCGGCCGAGATGAAGTTGACCGCGCGGGTTCCCGGCGCCCAGGCGGCCACCTGCCTGGCGTTGCCGAGGTCGTCGCTCATGACGACACCGGTGAAGCCCTGGCTGCCGCGCAGCAGGCTGGTGATCACGGTGGGTGAGAACGCCGCCGGGCGGCCGGCGTCGATCTTCGTATAGGTCGCGAGCGACACCATGACGACTTGGGCGCCTGCGGTGACGGCGGCCTTGAACGGCACAAGGTCCGACGACGCGCTCGTCGTCACGGTGTCGGTGACCCCAGCCGTGGTGTCGGTGTTGGCCGTGACGTGACCGAGCCCGGGGAAGTGTTTGGCCGTGATCGCGACCCCTGAGCTGCGCATCCCACGCGCGAAGGCGCCACCCTTGCCGGCGACCACGGTTGCGGTGTAACCGAATTCGCGTTGGTAGGAGCCGATGGGGATGTTCCTGCTGCCGAGCGAGGAAGGGACGGTGTCCATGACGGGCGCGAGGTTCAGGTCGACTCCCGCACGGGCCAGCTGGAGCCCCCAGGTCTTGGCGGCTGCAGTGAGGGTCGTGTCCGACCACGTCCCCTGGGTGAGCGCCGACGGCATCGTCGAGAAGCCGGAGCCCTGGAGCACCTGGACCGCGCCGCCCTCCTGGTCGGCCGAGATGAACAGCGGGACGCGGGCGGTCGCCGCCGAGGTGGTGAGCTGGTCGGCGTGCGCGGCGAGGTAGCGGACCGGCGCCGCGCCGTACGTCGTCCGTCCGGTCAGGATGAGGTTCCCGACGTGATACGTCGTGATGTCGGCGGCCGTGACACTGGACAGTCCGGCCGCAGACGTTCCGACGGCGAACAGCTGGCCGATCCGCTGCGCCTCGGTCATCGCGTTGAAGGCCGCCTGGGCGAGCTGGGCCGGCGTGGCCGCGTTCGCGGGAGAGGCGCCCGTGGTGAGGGCAGTCCCGAGGGCCGCGCCGAAGGCGGCAAGGGCCGCTGCAAACCTGGTGGGTCGTGAAGGTGCCATACCCTGGAGACGTCCGAGAGCGGCATCGGGTTGTCTCGGTGGGAAGGCCTACCGATCAGGGGTTGCGGTGCTCGCGAGTGTCGGGGCGACGGCGCCACCAGGCGGTGCGGCAGCGACGATCGTGGTTCGACCGCGGCGACTCAGCCGCCGCTGGATCCGCCCGGCCAGTTTGGTCAGGCTGTAGTTGATCGCGATGAACAACGCCGCGCAGACGATGTATGCGGGAACGGTGTTGCCGTAGGCGCTACCGAGGGTCTTGGACCAGGTGAGCAGGTCCTGGTAGGTGATGGCCGTCCCGAGCGCTGAGTCCTTGAGGATGACGACCAGCTGACCGACCAGGGCCGGCAGCATCGCCGTCAGCGCCTGAGGCAGCTGGATGGACGTCAACGTCTGGCTCGGCGTGAGCCCGATGGACAGGCCCGCCTCGCGCTGGCCCGTGGGCAGGCCGAACACACCGGAGCGGACCAGCTCGGCGATGACCGAACCGTTGTAGAGGATGAGCGCGACGACGACGGCGAGCAATGGGGCGATCGAGCTCGGGATGGCCGAGCTCGTCGCGAAGTAGCCGAAGTAGAGGAACACCATCATGAGGAGCACCGGCACCGCCCGGAAGAACTCCACGATCACACCGCTGACCGATCGGATCCACCGGTTCTCCGCGAGGCGGCCGAGCCCCAGCAGGATGCCGAAGGCTCCAGCGCCCAGGATGGACAGGACGGCGGCCTTGAAGGTGCCGATGAGTCCGGGGATCAGGTAGTCGGCCCACAGCGAGCCGTCGGTGACGAACGGCTTCCACATCGGGCCTTCCAACTGCTGGGCGTCGCGGAGCCGGCGGATCACGAGGTAGAGGATCCCGACGAGGACGAGGGCACCGATGACGGTCAGGATCAGGTGGCGTCGCCTCGCTCGAGGGCCCGGGGCGTCGAACAGGACCGAGGTGCTCATCGCTTCACCGCCAGGCGCTGGGACAGGCGAGTGGAGTAGACGCCGACCGGGAGGGTGAGGATGACGAAGATCATCGCGAACAGCAGGAACGTGAGCAGGTTGGCTCCCTCGTTCTCGGTCACCGTCGCGAGCAGTTTTGCGGTGTCCGCGACCCCGATGACGGCGACGACCGTCGTGTTCTTGATCAGGGCGATGAGGGTCGACCCGAGCGGGGCGATCGACCCGCGGAAGGCCTGGGGGAGGATGACCTCACGCAGGGACTGGCCGAAGGTCAGCCCGATCGACCGGGCCGCCTCGGCCTGTCCGGGTGGGACCGTGTTGACTCCCGACCGGAGCGCCTCGCACACGAAGGCTGCGTGATAGACCGACAGCATGATGACCGACCACCCAAAGGCGTCGGTGCTCGCGTCGCGCGAGAGGCCCAGCCCGAGGATGAGGGACAGAGCCAGGACGCTCATCACCATGAGCACGGTCAGCGGGGTGTTCCGGAAGACGTTCACGTAGGCCGTGCCGATCCCGCGCAGGATCGGCACCGGCGACACCCGCAGCACCACCATGACGGTGCCGAGCACGAGGGCACCGACGGCGCCGAGCGCCGACAGCTTGAGGGTCATCCAGATGGCCCCCACGAGGTCGTAGTTGGTGAACAGATCGCCCACGGCTCACCCCTTCCGGGTAGCGGTTGGCGGGTGAGGGTGTGCCGGGTGGGAGGCGCCCGGCACACCCTCACTCACGACGAGAGAGTCAGGCGCAGGCGGCGGGGGTGGGCGGGTTGCCCGGGCCCGGCTTGAACCCGGCCGGTCCGAGGTTGGCGTCCACGGCCTTCTGCCATGAGCCGTCGGAGATCATCGCCTTGATGGCGTCGGTCACCTTCTGGCACAGGGCGGTGTCGCCCTTCTTCAGGCCGATCCCGTAGTTCTCGGTGGAGAACGGGGCGCCGACCACCTTGAGCTTGCCCTTGTACTGGGCCTGGGAGGCGTAGCCGGCGAGGATCGTGTTGTCCGTCGTCAGGGCGTCGACACCCTTGGAGATCAGGGCCGCGACGCACTCGGAGTAGGTGCCGAACTCGACGAGGTTGACGTCAGGCACGTCCTTCTTGACCTTCTGGGCCGACGTCGAGCCGGTCACCGAGCACAGCTTCTTGCCCGTGAGCGTGTCCTTGCCGGTGATGCTGGTGTCATCGGAACGGACGAGCAGGTCCTGGCCAGCGATGAAGTACGGGCCGGCGAAGGCGACCTTCTCCTTGCGCGCGTCGGTGATCGAGTACGTCGCGACGACGAGCTTGACCTGGCCGGTCGAGATGAGCGTCTCGCGCTGTGCGCTGGGGCTCTGGACGAACTGGATCTTGTCGGCGGCGTAGCCGAGCTTCTTGGCCACATAGGTGGCGACGTCGACGTCCAGTCCGGTGTACTTCGAGCCCTCCTTGAGCCCGAGGCCGGGCTGGTCGAACTTGATACCGATCTTGATGCTGTCACCGCCGCTGCCACCGGTCTTGCTGTCACTGGCGCCGCAGGCGGCGAGTCCGACAGCAAGACCGGTGGCGACGAGCGCAGCGCCGATTCGTCGTGAATTCATCTGGGGTGTCCTCCTGGGTGGTGTGCACGGCATACGGCTGTCGTATGCCGGATGGCCGGCTCCGGCTGAAGGGGGTCGGCCGAGTCTCGTGGGGCCCTAGTGGGTGAGGATCTTGCCGAGGAAGTCCTTTGCCCGCTCGGACGTGGGGTTGGTGAAGAAGACCTCTGGGGTGGACTGTTCGAGGATCTGGCCGTCGGCCATGAAGACGACCCGGTTGGCCGCTTTCCGGGCAAAGCCCATCTCGTGGGTGACGACGACCATCGTCATGCCCTCCTTGGCCAACCCCACCATGACGTCGAGGACCTCGTTGATCATCTCGGGATCCAGGGCTGAGGTGGGCTCATCGAAGAGCATGACCTTGGGGTTCATCGCGAGCGATCGGGCGATGGCGACCCGCTGCTGCTGGCCACCAGACAACTGGGCGGGATACTTGTCGGCCTGGTGAGCGACCCCGACCCGCTCGAGGAGCTCCAGGGCGCGCTTCTCCGCGTCGGCCTTGGACACCTTGCGAACCTTGGTCGGCCCGAGCGTGACGTTCTCCAGGATGGTCTTGTGGGCGAACAGGTTGAAGCTCTGGAACACCATGCCGACGTCGGCGCGCAACTCGGCGAGGGCCTTGCCCTCCTCCGGCAGCGGCTGCCCGTCGATGGTGATCGTCCCCGACTCGAAGGTCTCCAGCCGGTTGATCGTCCGGCACAGCGTCGACTTCCCCGAACCGGACGGGCCGATGACGATGACCACCTCGCCCTTGTCCACGGCGAGGTTGATGTCCTGCAGGACGTGCAGGTCTCCGAAGTGCTTGTTGACGTCCTTCATCAGGACGAGCGGCTCTCCCATCTGCGCAACCTACCCCGCGAGGGGCGATGGGTCCGTCGACCGAGCCGGTTTTCTCGCCGAAACGTGCGCCGCGAGACCGTGGGGCGTCTGGGGCTTGAACCCAGGACCGACGGATTATGAGGCGTCTCAGGACCTTTCGGCGGGGTCGGCCGTAACCCGATTCGTGCGTGGTTGGCTGCTGTTGGTGTGCTCGCGCGTGACCCGAGTTGCGACCTGGTGTGCCACGAACGTGCCACATCGGGTGATCGAGCAGGGTGAGCCACCGATCCGTAGCGGAGCATGGGAGCCGGCCGGAGTGGTCGGGTCAGGGGTGGCCGCAGGTCATCGCGCAGCGACGCCAGCGCCCTTGACGCGGCCCGAAGGTTGGCGGAGAGTGGAGCGCAGGGTCGGCGGCGGCAGAGTGAGGAGGTCCAGCTACTGGGGCGCGTCGGATTCTGCGGGGACGATGCCGAACGGATCGGCGTCGAACGCTTCTTCACCGGGGTCGTGGAGTACGAAGTGAATGACGTGTCGAACTCTGCTGAGGCCAGGCGCGACGTCAAGAGCATTCAGGTCGCCTCTGTGCAGAAGTTCACTGGCGGCTCCAGTGATGTCCTGGATTCGGGTCGCTGCATCTATGGCTTCCTCGTCCTGCCACGTTTCCAGGTATGCCGCGCGGCCCGCGGAGCGCACAGCGTCCGGGTCGGTGACCTCGTAGTCGACGCGAGCCAGCATCGAAAGGACGCTGCCGACCTCCGCGTTCTCCTCAAACCCGTCGAGGTCGCTGTCCTCTTCCGCTCCGAGGTGGACGCTGGTGGAGCCGCACCAGTCGAACTCTGCATCTGCCAAGCTCCTTACCGCGGCCCGAGGCTCACGGCGCGGCTAGGCTCCGAATCTTTGCTGTGCCGCCTGCCGGCTGATGTCGAGGGCTGCGCCGATCACGGTCCAGGAATCGCCGGCTTCGCGGGCCGAGCGGACCGCCGCGCGAAGTTCCTCCTCGGCGGCCGTGAGGTTGGCTCGGGCAGCGAGAACGCGTCGGAAGGCGCCGGCATCGCGGGCGGGGTGCGCTGCGACGTCGAGTTGGTCTAGCCCGGTGTCGTCGTGCTTGGTGCGGGTTGTGCTCATGTGTCTTCTCACCTCATTTCAGATAGTCATAGAACTTTGGGCGGAGTCCGTCGGCGTGGATGACGCGGGTCGGCTCGTCTGCAGGCACTGCGACGAGTTCGAGCATTCGTCCGTGTTGGTCGGGGCCGATGACCAGGAGTCGGTCCTCGCCGTCGTATTCGTACTCGACCAAGCGGATCGCGTTGGTCCAGGCGTGGGTGATGTCGGCGTCGTTGATGCCGTGCCTGCGCGCCGACGGCCGGATCTCCACGTGTCAACAGTTACTTGACGGGACGTGATTGTCAAGATCGGGTTGACACTCGCTCATGCCGCGATCCTCGTTGGCCGATCCCGCGGATGAGCGGACAGTCAGTTGGTCGGTGCCAGTCTCATCTGTGCCTCCGAGACAAGTCGGGCATAGTCGGCGTCGAAGGGTTCCACCATCACCTTCTCCAATGCGGCCGACAAGTTCCATAAGGCCACTTGTTCCCCGTGGTGCCGAGGAGCGGTGACCAGCTCGTCGTCTTCCCATCGATGCAGCAGCTCGAATAGAACCAGCGCTTCATCTTGCGTGAGCGTGACGGTCAGATCATCAGGGTCGGCCATGCTGGCATCCTGCCGTAGAGAGCTCGGTCCTCAGCGTGACGGGTTTACCGGAATTGCCCCGATCCGGGCAGTTGACGGATGGCCGATGCCAAGGCGAAGGCCACCGCGTTGCGGCTCTGCGGCTCCGGTCAGGTGTAGGTCGGGTCCAGGCCGTCAGAGCGGCCCAGAATCAGAGGCTCGCTCGCGGGGGGTAAGCAGGTACATGCCTGGATCCATGCGGATGTGTGATCCGTCCGGTGCATCTTGGTCCGCCAGAGCTAGGCACCATCGAGCCAAGTCGCGCAGGCCAGCGCCATTCGCCCGGATCTCGATCCCATCGGAGCCGAGACTCACCTCGATGGCGCCGTTCTCCTCCGTCAACACGACAACGCCACGAGACGCGTCGTAGTCCGCGACCTCGATCGAATGCCTCTTCACTCGCCTATTATCCCAGCAGCAGCGAGCCTGGCGTCCCAGAAGGGTGCAACTCGTGGGACATCCGCTCTTGCCGCGATGAATGAGGTTGCATCATTCAGGCGATCCTGTTGGCGTAGCGCTGGCGGGCGGCCTCTCCGCTCGTGCCGACGAAGGCTCCGATCGCTGACCAGGAGAGGTGGGCTGCTCGTGCTTGTTGGATCGCCGCGAGGAGGTGGCGTTCGGCCTCGGAGCGTTCCAGGACTGCGGTGCGCAGCGCGGTGACCGCCGAGGGGTCCAGCTCGTCGTTGGGGTCGGGCTCATAGTTCTCGAACCGCGCCGCCAACTCATCGGCGTGCTGCAAGATCTCTTCAACGCTTCGTGGCATCACTGATCACCTCAAGAACTTCTCCCGGGCGGGCATCGCGGGAACGATGACGACCGCATGTCGACCTTCGACGTACCCGACCTCGAGGATGATCGCGGCCGCGTTGGCACCGATCATCATGGTGAAACCCTCACCGAGGTCCCAGACCCGGATGGGGTTCCGATACGCGTGGACGATCTCCTCCTCGCGCAGTCCGTGCTTGTACGCGGAGCTGGCGATGATCGGCTCATCCACATCACCAAGTTAACTTGCTTTGCAGGTGTTGGTCAACGTCCTGGCCGGCCGCGAAGGGTGTGTGTCTGGTCAAAGTTTCGACTTCTCCTTGAACGAGGGGCTCGGCGCCTGAGACGTTGTGACCAGGGCAGGCACGCGCTCATCACACCACTACTGACGTTGCCTTGGGGGTCGGCTCCCCACCCCGGCCGGTGGCCGGACACCATTGCCGCATCGACTCTCCGGCGCCGGCTGCTCCGTCTCCTGAGCGACCCCGAGGGGCTTTGAGACGTGTGAGCGAGCTGGCCTCCCAGGACCGCGTGTGCCGGGTGACCGGGGTCGCACTAGTCACCTGGCACACCCTCTGGAAGGAGGCGGCCACCAGTGAGATCTTCTCCCGCCGCGGAGCGCAACCCTTCGAGCTTCCACGGATTCGGCGAGGACGCCCCCCTGGACGTGCCCGAGCTGGGCGCCTCAGCAGTGGCGGGTCTGCTCGGCCGGTTCCGGGACGGGTCCATGGACGCCTTCGCGGAAACCCTGGCCGGGGTGCACAACTGCACCCGACCGGTCCGGCTCGCCGGGTCCTCGATCACGCTCGACAGGGCGACGGGGGAGGTGCTGTCGTCGTACACCTCGACCTCGGCCCCGTTTGGGGGTGCTGCACCGCCCCTGCGGGAACCGCCGTGCCCATGTCTTGCCCGGCGTGCTCACGCACCTACGCCCGGGACACGTTCGCCCTCATCCGTTCCGGGGTCTGCGGGGGCAAGACCGTCCCGGAGTCGGTGGCGGATAACCCGTTGCTGTTCGTCACGTTCACCGCGCCCTCCTTCGGGCTCGTCCACGGCTCACGGGGTGGTCGCCCCTGCCGGCCGCGTCGGGCTGATGACCGGGCCCGCTGCCGACACGGGCGCCCGATGTGGTGCGGCGCCAGCCACGAACCCGGACAGCCCACCACCGGTGCGCCCCTCTGCCCGCAGTGTCACGACACGGTCTC
>JBDTBX010000442.1:0-3378 GCA_039923915.1 Nostocoides sp.
GGCGGGGCAGCGTCGTCGTTCCAGCCGATGCGACTCCCCGGTCAGCAGACCCGGACGAAGGGCCACCACCGCGTCCGGCCGCATCGTCTGGCCGAGACCCGTCCCGTCCGGGCAGCGCCTTGATGCGGCCGCCACGGCTGCGGAGCAGACCCGCGATCGCCCCGACGATGACGACGAGCAGGCCGAGGCTAACGAGCAGGAACTCCCACAGATGACTCACCGGGCCATCCTCGCACCTGGGTGAAGTGGCTCGCCAAACCTCAGAAGATGCGGACTCGCTCGTCGGGGTCTAGCCACATGCCATCGCCCTCGACCACACCGAACGCCTCGTGGAACTCGTGCAGGTTGCGCGCGATGTTGCCCCGTGCGTCCTGCGGCGAGTGCGGGTCGATGGCGAGCAACCGAATCGCCTCCTCGCGGCGAGAGCGGCCCTTCCAGACCTGGGCCCAGCCGAGGAAGAACCGCTGGTCACCGGTCAGGCCCTCGAGGACAGGCGCCGGCTCGGTCTCGCAGGAAATCCGGTAGGCGGCATGACCGATGGTGAGCCCGCCCAGGTCGCCGATGTTCTCCCCGACCGTCAGGGCACCGTTGACGTGGTGGCCCGGGGCGTCGCGTGGTTCGAGCGCGTCGAACTGGGCCCTTAGTGCGTCGGCCTTGGCGTCGAACCGCTCCCGGTCCTGCTCCGTCCACCAGTCGCGCAGGTTGCCGGACCCGTCGTAGCGGGAGCCGGAGTCGTCGAAGCCGTGCCCGATCTCGTGGCCGATGACGGCGCCGATGCCGCCGTAGTTGACCGCATCGTCGGCGTCGACGTCGAAGAACGGCGGCTGGAGGATCGCGGCGGGGAAGACGATCTCGTTCATGCCCGGGTTGTAGTAGGCGTTGATCGTCTGGGGGGTCATGAACCACTCGTCACGGTCGACGGGCACCGCGATCTTGGCAAGGTTGCGGTCCAGGTCGAAGCCCGACGCGCTGCGGACGTTGCCGACCAGGTCGGCACGGTCGATCGCCAGCGCCGAGTAGTCGCGCCACCGCTCCGGGTGGCCGATCTTGGGCCGGAACGCCTCGAGCTTGGACAGCGCCTGCTCACGGGTCTCGGGGCTCATCCAGGCCAGGGTCGTGAAGTCGCGCCGGAACGCCTCGACCAGATTCGCGACGAGCTCGGTCATCCGCGACGTGGCGGCCGGCGGGAAGTGCCGCTCGACGTAGACCTCGCCGAGCGCCTCCCCCAGCGTCACCTCGACGAGCCCGACGCCGCGCTTCCAACGCTGGCGCAGCTGCGGCCTACCGGAGAGGGTCTTGCCGTAGAACGCGAAGTTCTCCTCGACGAACGCGGCCGAGAGGAACGGCGCCATCCTGTGGATGAGGTGCCAGCGCAGCCAGGCCTGCCACTGGCCCACCGTGTGGTCGGCGTATGCCGCGGGAAGCGCCTCGACGAAGCTCGGCTGCCGCACGACGAGCTCGTCGAACGAGCCGACGGGCGCGCCCAGCGCGTCGATCCACGCCGCCCAGTCGATGCCCGGCGCGCGCTCGTGCAGCTCGGCCCACGTCCACTTGTTGTACGTCTTGATCGGGTCGCGGTTGGTGACGTTGTCCCAGTGGTGGGCGGCGAGGGAGGTCTCCACCATCATCACGTCGGCAGCGGCGGTGGACGCATCGGCATCACCCGCAAGCGCGAGCATCCGCTCGACGTGCCCCACGTACGCCGCCCGCACCTCGGCATAGGAGTCCTCGCGGTAGTAGGCCTCGTCGGGAAGGCCCAGCCCCGCCTGCTCGAGGTGGGCGATGGTGCGCTCGGAGTCGCCGCTGTCGGTCCAGACGATGAGGCCGACCGGCCCGTCGATGCCGGCTCGGAGCCACCGGCCGAGCAGGGGCGGGATGCCGGCGACATCGGTCAGGTCGTCGACGTCGGCGAGGAAGCCAGCGAGCGGCCCAACACCGGCCGCCTCAACGGCCGACTCGTCCATGAACGACGCGTAGAGGTCGGCCACCTTGCGGCGCGCCGGCAACAGCGGCTCCCCGCGCCCGCCCGCCGCGGACAGTTCCTCGACGATGGCGTGGCAGTCGCGCTCGCTCGCGTCGCGGAGCACGTCGAAGGACCCGTAGCGGGCGCGGTCGGCCGGGATCTCGGCCGTGTCGAGCCAGTGCCCGTTGGCATGTCGGAACAGGTCGTCCTGGACGCGGACGGACAGGTCCCGGTCAGGCAGGGACATACCCGAACTGCGGACGATGGGCGGCACGTGGGTCATGCCCGCCATGCAATCACATGCGGGCGATGCTCCGGCCCGGGGTCAGGGGGTGCTCGAGCGCGAGTGCCTCGGCGCCACGGGCTCGGCCGATGTGCCCGGGGTGACCAGGTCCACGACGGCCTCGCTGCGCTCCTTGATTCCGGTGACGAGGTCGCCACCACGGGCGAGCATGTCCTCACCACGGGCCGTGAGCAGGTCACGGCCTTCGCGGCGGGCCGGGATCGCCACCATCGCGACCACCAGTCCGGCGATGACGACGCAGACGAGCAGGCCGATGATGAGGGAGAGCATGCCTCCAGTGTCGCCCCGGCCGGCGCCCGACCCAAATCGACTCACCGTGAAGGCCTGGAGCGGGCAAGCCCGCGTAGCCTCGTGGTTCCGGTCAGGCGGACTCGGCTGCCGCCAGGTCCCTGATTCGCTGGGAGACAACCGTCGTCACACCGTCGCCGCGCATCGACACCCCGTAGAGGGCGTCCGCGATCTCCATGGTCCGCTTCTGGTGGGTGATCACAATGAGCTGGCTGGAGTCGCGCAACTCCTCGAACAAGGTGATCAGCCGACCCAGGTTGGTGTCGTCCAGCGCCGCCTCGACCTCGTCCATGATGTAGAACGGGCTCGGCCGCGCCTTGAAGATCGCGACGAGCAACGCCACGGCCACGAGCGACCGCTCGCCGCCGGAGAGCAGCGAGAGCCGCTTGATCTTCTTGCCGGGCGGACGCGCCTCGACCTCGATCCCCGTCGTCAACATGTTGGCCGGGTCGGTGAGCGTGATCCGCCCCTCACCGCCGGGGAAGAGCCGGGCGAAGACCCGCTCGAACTGCGCCGCAGTGTCGTGGAACGCCTCGGTGAAGACCTTCACGACCCGGTCGTCGACCTCGCGGACGATGTCGAGCAGGTCCGCCTTGGACTTCTTCAGGTCCTCCAGCTGGGTCGTCAGGAACGTGTGCCGCTCCTCCAGGGCCGCGTACTCCTCCAGCGCGAGCGGGTTGACCCGGCCCAGGGCGGACAGGCCGCGCTCGGCCTTGCGGAGCCGCTTCTCCTGCTCGTCGCGGACGTATGCCGTGGGCTCGGGCACGGCGTCGGCGTCGTCGGGCCCGGCCACGAACGGCACCAGCTGGTGCGGGCCGTACTC
>JBDTBX010000443.1:0-4068 GCA_039923915.1 Nostocoides sp.
GGGACACGAGCAGGTGCCGGCTGGCATAGCCGAACCGGCCCTCGCTCGCGGTCTCCTTGCCGAGGTCGCGCTCCTCCAGCACGGTGAACTGCTGGCGCAGCAGGTCGGCGACGGCCAGGACGTCGCCCTCGACGTAGGTGATGACCCGCAGGCCCACCTGGTCGGTGATGACGACGAGCGGGTCGAACGGATCGTCGCGCGCGCTGGCCAGCCGGTGGACCTTGCCGGCGAACGAGGCGACGCCCTTGGCCCGCCCGGTCACACTGAGGTAGTTGATGCCGGCGTCGTCGATGATCGACGTCACGAGCTCGACGAACGCCTCACTGGCCGCCACCAGCCCGGGCTGGCGCTCGGCATACGACGAGACCGATCGGTCAATATCCTTCCGTCGCACCGTGATCACCCCTTCCGTTCGACGTGCAGGACCCGGAAGCCGCCAGACGTGGCGTGCCTCGACACGGCATACGAGCTGGCCGGGAGGTTGTCGCCGAGCCACGCCTGGAGGCTGTCGGCCCCCAGGTTCTTGGAGGCAACGAGGTAGGCCTCGCCGCCGGGACCAAGACGTGGCAGCCAGGTGGTCAACAGGTCGTGGACGACCGCCTTGCCGACCCGGATCGGTGGGTTGGACCAGATCAGGTCGAAGGACAGGTCGGTCGGTATGCCGCCCGGCGGACTCGCGTGGACATGGGCCAGTCCCAGCGCGCCCGCGTTGACCCGCGCGAGGTCCAGGGCGCGTTCGTTGACGTCGACGGCCCACACCGTCGCCTCGGGGCAGAGCAGGCCGAGGGTGAGCGCGATCGGGCCCCAGCCGCAGCCGAGGTCGAGGAAGTCGCCCGCGGCCGGCGGGGCAGGCACCTCCTCCAGCAGCACGCGGGTCCCCTTGTCCAGGCTCCTGGGGCTGAAGATCCCGGGAGCAGTGACGACCTCGACCGATCGCCCGGCCAGGCTGACCCGCAGGGTGGCTCGCGCGTCCGGGCTGGCAGGAGCAGCGGTGAAGTAGTGATCGGACATCGCGAGTGACATTAGGGCATTCGCCTCACCAGGGGTGCGGTTCGAAGTTCTTGAGGAAGACGCCGTGCAGGTCCTCGCCCGCCTCGCCGCGGACGATCGGGTCGTAGACCCGGGCCGCGCCGTCGACGAGATCCAGAGGCGCGTGCCAGCCCTCGGCGGCGATCCGAAGCTTCTCGTCGTGTGGGCGCTCGTCGGTGATCCAGCCGGTGTCGATCGCGGTCATCAGGATCTGGTCGGTATCGAACATCTCCTGGGCGCTCGTGCGAGTGAGCATATTGAGCGCGGCCTTGGCCATGTTGGTGTGCGGGTGACCGGCGCCCTTGTAGCGACGCGAGAACTGGCCCTCCATCGCCGAGACGTTGACGACGTAGGTGCGTCGGGCGCAGGATGCCGCCAGCGACGGGCGGAGCCGCGACACGAGGATGAACGGCGCGGTCGAGTTGCAGAGCTGGACCTCGAGCAGCTCGAGCGGGTCGACCTCCTCGACGGTCTGGGTCCAGGAGTTGTTGTGCTGGAGGTCGGGCAGCAGCCCACCGGCGTCGATCGCCGTGCCGGCGACGTGGGCCTCGAGGCTGGCCTGTCCGGCGCGCAGGGCGAGCCGGGTCATCGAGGCGGCGTCGAGGGCAGCGTGCGGGACCGGGTGTTGGGCGAGCGAGCCGATCAGGGCGGCCGGGTGGGCCTCGCTGATCCGGTCGAAGGTGACCAGCTCCGGCAGCGGGCCCTGGGTGGTCAGCGGTTCGGACTCGCCGTCGACGAGGTGGGAGTAGGCGCCCGGGCTGCGCCGAACGGTCTGGGCCGCGTTGTTGATGAGGATGTCGAGCGGGCCTGCGGCAGCGACGTCCTCGGCGAGGGCGACGACCTGGGTCGGGTCGCGCAGGTCGATGCCGACGACCTTGAGCCGGTCGATCCACTCGGGGCTGTCGCTCAGGTCGGTGAACCGCCGCACGGCGTCGCGGGGGAAGCGGGTGGTGATCGTGAGGTGCGCCCCGTCGCGCAGGAGCATGAGCGCGATGTACATGCCGATCTTGGCCCGGCCCCCGGTGAGCAGGGCGCGTCGCCCGGTGAGGTCGGTCCGCTGGTCGCGCTTGGCGTGCGACATGGCGGCACAGTCCGGGCAGAGCCAGTGGTAGAACGCGTCCACGCTGGTGTAGTCGGCGTGGCAGATGTAGCAGCCGCGGGCCTTGCTCAGCTGGCCGGCATGGGCGCCCTTGCTGTTCGAGACGAGGGGTATGCCGCGGGTCTCGTCATCGATCCGCATCGGCGAGCCGGTGGCCGTCCTCGCCAGGACCTCGGCGTCGGCCTCCTGGTCGGGACGACGGGCGTCGGCGCGGCGGGTCTTGCGGATCCTGCGGTACATGCGGCCGGTGGCCCGCTTGACGGTGTGGATGTCAGGGTGACCGGCCGGGAGCTCGGCGAGCTCGTCGAGGACCCGGAGGGCCGTCGCCAGGTCAGCCGGGTCGATGCCGGCCGCCTCGCCGCTCGTCTGCGTGTCCACCGCACGAGGCTACGGGCGGGATAAGCATTCGCCCGCATCGGCGGGGGAGTGAGACCCTAGAGGCAACATGACTGCATCTCACCACGACTACTTCACTCAACAGGCCGAGGCGCTGGCCGAGGCCGACATCGACCTCGCCAGCGATCTGAGCTCGCCCGACGGTGACCAGCTCGATCGCGACGAGCGCCAGGCGCTCCGCCGCGTGGCCGGCCTGTCCACCGAGCTCCAGGACGTCACCGAGGTCGAGTACCGGCAGCTCCGGCTCGAGCGGGTCGTCCTGGCCTCGGTGTGGACCGAGGGCACGACGACCGACGCCGAGAACTCCCTCCGGGAGCTGGCCGCCCTCGCCGAGACGGCCGGGTCGACGGTCCTCGCCGGGATCATGCAGCGCCGGACCAAGCCGGACCCGGGCACCTGGCTGGGCTCGGGCAAGGCCGAGGAGCTCCGCGACATCGTCATCGCCGAGGGCGCCGACACGGTGGTCTGCGACAGCGAGCTCGCCCCGTCCCAGCGCCGGTCGCTGGAGGACATCGTCAAGGTCAAGGTGATCGACCGGACCGCGCTGATCCTCGACATCTTCGCCCAGCACGCCAAGAGCCGCGAGGGTCGGGCGCAGGTCGAGCTGGCCCAGCTCCAGTACCTCCTGCCCCGCCTGCGCGGTTGGGGCGAGTCGATGTCGCGGCAGGCCGGGGGCCGGGTCGCCGGCGGTGAGGGCATCGGCTCCCGCGGCCCCGGTGAGACCAAGATCGAACTCGACCGACGCCGGATCAACACCCGGATCGCCAAGCTGCGTCGGGACATCAAGGGGATGAAGACCCATCGCGACACCAACCGGGAGGGGCGCCGTCACAACCAGGTCCCGTCGGTCGCCATCGCCGGCTATACGAACGCCGGCAAGTCCTCCCTGCTGAATCGGCTCACGGGCGCCGGTGTGCTGGTCCAGAACCAGCTGTTCGCCACCCTCGACACGACGGTGCGCCGGGCCGAGACCCCGGACGGGCGCGACTACACGCTGACCGACACCGTCGGGTTCGTCCGGCAGCTGCCAACCGAGCTCGTCGAGGCGTTCCGGTCGACCTTGGAGGAGGTCGTCGAGTGCGACCTGCTCCTCCATGTCGTCGACGGATCGCACCCCGACCCCGAAGGTCAGATCACCGCCGTGCGGGGGGTACTGGCCGACGTCGACGCGACCGACGTCAAGGAGGTCATCGTCGTCAACAAGGCCGACATCGCCGACCCCGACGTCGTCGACCGGATCCTGCGCCACGAGAAGCACGCCATCGCCGTGTCGGCCCGCACCGGCGCCGGGTTTCCTGAGCTGCTCGCCCTCATCGCGGTCGAGCTGCCCCGCCCAGACGTCGACGTCGACGTCCTCGTCCCCTACGACCGCGGCGACCTGGTCAGCCGGGTGCACTCCGAGGGCGAGGTCCTGTCCAGCGCCCACGGTTCGGACGGCACCCACCTCCTCGCCCGGGTGAACCCGGCCCTGGCGGCCGAGCTCGCGGCATACGTCGCCTGACCCGGATCGTGCGACCCGGGTCCCCTGGCGGGCCCTGGCGGCC
>JBDTBX010000444.1:0-8545 GCA_039923915.1 Nostocoides sp.
GTGCCGATGTCTATTCGGCCAATCGACTGCGCCAGTTAGGCAGGGAACAGACCGAACAAATCCGTACCAACCTGCCGCACTATGAATACAAGACGGTGGACTCGTGTGGGCCGGGTGGGTCCAAGGCGGGGCAGGAGGACTGCATCACCAGTCGGATCTTCCTGATCTGTCCTGGTGACGACGGTCCGCTGGTCGACATCCTGCGGCGCACCGTGAACCCCGATGGCAGCGTGAAGGATCCCTGGGCCCAGGTCGGTTTGACCTGCCTGCCGAACGAGGTGCCGGGGGCGGCCAAGCGGCCGACGATGGCGATGATCGTCGACGCGTTCCACCACACGGCGTGGGCCAAGGCGTCGATCGGGTTCCAGCCCAAGGGCTACCTGACCCTGGTCAACCTGCCCAGCTTCTACCAGGCGCAGTGGTCCGCGACCGGGTTCGGTCCAGGTGAGGTGGACGCCGTCGACCCAGCGAGCATGTTCGGCCATCCCGTGTCGATCCGGCCCAAGCTGGTCAGCTTCACCTACCACTTCGGTGACGGCACCTCCCAGGGCCCGACCACCTCGCCCGGCGGGCCGTACCCGAACGGGGACGTCCGGCATACCTATGCCAAAGCCGGGGCCTATCAGGCGTTCGTGACCGTGGTGTGGGGTGCTGACTTCCGGGTCGACGGTGGACCGTGGCTGCAGATCCCGGCGACGGTGGGGGTCGATCAGCCGGCGCAGCGGATCGAGGTCCGGACGGCGACCAACCGCCTCGTCCAGTAGGCCCCCATCTGAGGTCCCACAGGTACTCGACAGGCGGGCAGCGGGAGGGCCGGGTTATGGTGGCGACGGCCCGATTCCGTGGCCCCGCCCACCTCCGCGTTCTGTCACCGCGCGGGCACGCAGGACGAGGACGTTCATGGACACGACGAAGTTCTTCTCCCGCCTCGACGAGGCCTTCCCCGGCGACCCGCGCAGCACCGATCCCGTGCACCCCCGCTGGGCCCACCTGGCCGAGGAGATCCCCGGGTCGACGGCCATCAACGCCCTCGCCGTCCTCAACCTCGCCGCCCAGCTGATGCCGGTGGCGGAGTGCTACGTCGAGGTGGGCACCCGTCGGGGGCGCTCGCTGGCCGCGGCGACCCAGGACGTCGGCGACAAGCGGTTCTACGGGCTGGACTCCTTCGGCCACGCCGGGCACCGGGGCCTGGATGCCCGCGCCGAACTCGACCGAACCCTGAGCCGGTATGCCGCGCACGCCGACACCCGAGTCGTCGAGGGGGACGCCTTCCGCACCCTGGCCCGCCGCGGTGTCGTCGACCGCCCGGTCGGCGTCTACTTCTACGACGGGCCGACCACGGGCCTCGCGCACCACCTCGCACTCGCGGTCATCGAGCCGCACCTTGCCGACGAGGCGCTCGTCTTCGTCGCCGACTCCTCGCGGCCCAAGGTCCAGCAGGTCCACGGCGACTTCCTCGCCGGGCACCGCGGCTGGAGCCTCGCGGCCCGGTGGGACGGGCACGGCATCGAGGACAACCGCTGGGGCAACGGACTGCACGCCCTCGTCTATCGCCGGCCCGCCGGTTCGACCAAGCGGCTGTCGGCCGCCGACGAACGCCGCCGCCGGGTCCAGGTCGGCCTTCGCGGCCCACTGGCGTCGGCGACCCGCCGGGTGGCGCACAAGGTGCCACCGATCGTCTCGGCGCCGCGGCGCCCGGTCGCCCCGCTCAGCTGATCGTCCGCGAGCGGCCGCGGAACTCCGCCACCACGGCCCCGTCGGCCTCCCGCGTCACCGTCACATCGGTCAGGCCCGATCGGCCGTATGCCGCGCGCTCGCGTCCCTCGGCCACGAGGACGTCTCCGTCGCGGGCTGCGGAGACGAAGGTGATGTCGGCGCCCGCGGCAACGGTCGTGCGGCCGATCCCGTTGCACACCAACGCAAACGTGGAGTCGGCCAAGGTGAACACGAAGCCGCCGTGGACGATCCCGTGACCGTTCAGCATGTCCGGGCGGACAGGCATCCGGACCACTGCACGGCCGGCCTCGAGCTCGGTGAGCTCCATGCCCAGACCCCGCGACGCGCCGTCATCGGCCCACATTCGGGCGACGAACTCGAGGTCGGTCACCGGATCAGTCAACCCCATGGGGAGGTGGCCGCGCACGAGAGCTCCGCGACGCGGGCCCGCGCGGAGTCGCTCGAGCAGCCGGTGGCGATGGAGGTGGTCCTGCTGTCACTGCGACGACGGGCGCTCGTGCCGCCCCGGCTTACGATGGCCAGCGTGACCATGGCAACGACGCCCGACCGGGCCAGCGACGACCTCTTGACCGCCCACGCACCCGTGCTCGACGAGGCGGCCGTCGCACTCGCCGGTCGCACCTACTACTCCCGCTACCCCGAGTCCCCGTCTCCCCGGGTCTACGGCGAGGGCGCTGCGGAGGCAGGGCTCGCGGCATACGACGCGCTCCTGAACTCCCCGTATGCCGGTCTCGAGGGTCAGCCGACTGACGGCACCACCGTGGGCGACGAGATCTCCCCCTATGGCCCGCGGCTGGGCGTCGCCTATCCGCGGCTCGACGTCGACGCGGCGATGGAGGCGGCGCTCGCGGCGATGCCGGCCTGGCGCGACGCGGGGGCACGGGTGCGCGCGGCCGTGTGCGTCCAGATCATCGACCGGATCAACAAGCGGTCCTTCGAGCTGGCCAACGCAGTCATGCACACGAGCGGGCAGCCGTTCGTCATGTCCTTCCAGGCGGGCGGGCCGCACGCACAGGACCGCGCACTCGAGGCGGTCGTCGCGGCGCTCGTCGAGCAGGAGCGAGTGCCGGCATCGGTCGTGTGGGAGAAGCCGGGTCGGGATGCGCCGATCCGGATGCAGAAGGACTACCGGGTCGTGCCGCGCGGGGTGGCGCTCGTCATCGGCTGCAACACCTTCCCGACGTGGAACGCCTACCCGGGGCTCTTCGCCTCCCTCGCCACCGGCAACCCCGTCATCGTCAAGCCGCACCCGCGGGCGATCCTGCCGCTGGCCCTGTCGGTGTCCGTTTGCCGCTCGGTCCTGTCCGAGGCCGGGTTCAGTCCCGCGCTCGTCCAGCTGGCGGCCGACGGTGACGGTGGGGTGCTCGGCGCCGAGCTGGCGCTGCGGCCCGAGGTGGCGCTCATCGACTACACGGGTGGGCCGGGGTTCGGCGGCTGGCTGGAGCGCGAGGCTGGTGGGCTCGGCAAGTCCGTCTACACGGAGAAGGCCGGGGTCAACTCGATCGTCGTCGACTCCGTGGGCGACCTGCGCGGGGCGTTGGGCAACCTGGCCTTCTCGCTCACCCTGTACTCGGGGCAGATGTGCACGACCCCGCAGAACATCTATCTCCCGCGCGACGGGGTGGAGACCGACGAGGGGCACCTGTCGTTCGAGGAGTTCGGGTCGCGGCTGTCGTTGGCTGTCGAGCGGCTGACCGGCGAGGACGCCAAGGCGGTCGAGTTGTTGGGGGCAACCGTCAACGACGGGGTCCGTGCCAGCGCCGCCGGCCTGGCCGAGCTGGCGGCGGAGGCGGGCGGCGCAGTGGTGCGTCCGTCGCGGCTCGTGAAGCACCCGGCATACGCCGATGCTGTTGTCCGGGCGCCGGGGATCGTGTCGATGGATGTCTCCCGCGAGGACGTCTACACCCAGGAGTGCTTCGGACCGGTGACGTTCCTGATCGGGACGGCGTCGACGGAGCAGTCGCTCGCCCAGTTCGCCGACACGATCCGCGAGCACGGCGCGATGACCGGGGCGGTCTACTCGACGTCGGAACCGGTCCTGGCGGCTGCCCGGGAGGCGGCCGCGTCGGGCGGTGTGGCGTTGTCGGAGAACCTCACCGGGCCGGTGTTCGTCAACCAGACGGCGGCGTTCTCCGACTACCACGGGACCGGTGCCAACCCGGCGGCCAACGCCGCGTACACCGATGCTGCCTTCGTGGCCAACCGGTTCCGGGTCATCACCAGCCGTCGCCACCTCCCCTGACCCCCCGCTCGGCGACGCCTGGAACCGGGCCATTCCGGTGTCCAGTCGTCATGGGGCCCGGGTGGCCCAGCGCTGGCGTGGCAGGATCAGGACATGCACTTCCTGATCAAGGTTGCCGTCAACGCCGTCGCCCTGTGGATCGCGGCCATCGTCGTCACGGGTATCAACCTGGCCGACTCCACCCACGCGTGGACGTCCAAGGTCGTGACGATCGTCCTCGTCGCTCTCATCTTCGGCCTCGTCAACGCCGTGGTGAAGCCGATCGCCAAGCTACTTTCGTTCCCGTTCATCGTGCTGACCCTGGGCCTGTTCACCTTCGTGGTCAACGCGCTCATGCTCGAGCTCACCGCGTGGATCGCCAAGCCGCTCGGGCTGTCGTTCACGATCGAGCACTTCTTCTGGGATGCCGTCATGGGGGCCGTGATCATCACCCTCGTGTCCATGGTCCTCAACCTGGTGCTGCCCGACGGCGAGTGAGGCTTCCCTCGGCGCGACTCCTACAGTTGGGGGCATGACCTTCGACGACGAGCACCCCCAGGTCCGGCTGCGTGCTGCGCTGGCCCGCGTCCCGGCCTACAAGGCGGGCCGCCCGGCCGCCCCGCGGACCGACCTGACGGCATACAAGATCTCCTCGAACGAGAACCCGTACCCGCCACTGCCGAGCGTCCTGGACGTGGTCCGCGAGGCCGCCACCGAGATGAACCGCTACCCCGACATGGCGGTCACCGACCTCACCGACCGGCTCGCCCAGGCCCTCGACGTCGCGCCCGAGCGCATCGCGACGGGCACCGGCAGCGTCGGGGTCCTCGGCCAGATCATCGCGGCCACCTGCGACGCCGGCGACCAGGTCATCCACGCGTGGCGCAGCTTCGAGGCCTACCCGATCGTCGTCGCCCTGGCCGGCGCAGAGTCGGTCATGGTGGGGCTCGACGACCGGCAGCGGCACCGCCTCGATGCGATGTATGCCGCGATCACCGACCGCACGAAGGTCGTCATCGTCTGCACCCCCAACAACCCGACCGGCCCCGGCGTCACCCACGCCGAGCTCGCCCGGTTCGTCGAGCGGGTGCCAGAGCACGTCCTCGTCGTCATCGACGAGGCCTACGTCGAGTTCGTCACGATGGACGACGCCCCCGACGCCATCGCCATCCAACGCAGTCACCCCAATGTCGTTGTGTTGCGAACCTTTTCCAAGGCCTACGGCCTCGCCGGTCTGCGGATCGGGTATGCCGTGGGCTCACCGGACGTGGTCGAGGCCCTGCGCAAGACGGCCGTGCCGTTCGGGGTGAGCACCATCGCCCAGCGCGCCGCCATCGCCAGCCTGGACGCCTTCGGAGAGCTCGAGGTCCGCGTCAAGGACCTCGTCGCCGAGCGGGAGCGGGTCCTGGCCGAACTTCGCGAGCAGGGCTGGGGGATCCCGGACAGCCAGGCCAACTTCGTCTGGTTTCCGATCGGCGACCAGGCGCTCGCGTTCGCTGCGGCCTGTGCCGACGCCGGGCTGTCGGTGCGCCCGTTCGACGGAGACGGGGTCCGGGTGACGATCGCCGAGACCGAGGCCAACGACCGTCTGCTCGACGTGGCCCGGCAGTTTCACGCGTAGGACGCGGGTCCAGCGAAAAAGTCCGGCCCTAGCGTGGCCCGGAGGGTCTCCGCGGCACTAGGTTTCCGGGGTAGGGCTCGCGATTCAGCACGCGTGCCCCCAAACCCCGAGGGAGCAATTTCGATGACCCATACCCCAAGGCGGCCCGTGATCCGGGCTGTTGTTGCGGCAGGTGGGGCAGCCGCCCTGGTTGCCGTCCCGCTGGCCATGCTGGCTCCGGCCCAGGCAACACCTGCTGCCCACTCCGCCGCCGGCCGCTACATCGTCATGACGAGCGGTACCCCGCTGGCCGCGTATGCCGGTGGCACGGCCGGCTACAAGGCGACCAAGCCCAAGGCCGGTGCCAAGGTCGACACCCGCAGCGCCAACGCGCGGGGCTACGCCAAGCACCTGGGCGACGCCCACACCAAGGCCCTGTCGGCCGTCGGTGCGCGCACCTCGGCCAAGGTCGTGGATTACTCGGTCGCCTTCAATGGCTTCGCCGCCAACCTCACCGGTGCCCAGGCCGACGCGATGGCCAAGGCCCCCGGCGTCCTGAAGGTCTGGAAGGACGAGGTGCGCAAGGGCGACACCATCACCACGCCTGACTTCCTCGGCCTGACCGGTGCCACCGGTGTCTGGCAGAAGCAGTTCGCCGGCGTCAGCCACGCGGGCGAGGGCGTCATCATCGGCGACATCGACAGCGGGGTCTGGAGCGAGAACCCCTCCTTCGCCGCCATGTCGTCGCCGCGTCCCGACCAGGCTGTCATCGACACCAAGTTCCACGGAATCTGTGACGTGGGCGCCGAGGCCCCGATCGCCTGCAACAACAAGATCATCGGCGCGCGCTACTACGGCGCCGACTTTGGGAACACCGTCATCCCCGATGAGTTCGTCGGCCCGCGTGACTTCAGCGGCCACGGCTCGCACACCGCGAGCACGGCGGCCGGCGCGAACGGCGTGACCGCCGTCATCAACGGGGGCGTCGTCGGCAAGGCGTCGGGCATGGCCCCGGCCGCACGCCTCTCGGTCTACAAGGCACTGTGGGAGACGGCCGACCACACGAGCGCCTCAGGCACCACCGCGGGCATCGTCGCTGCCATCGACGACGCGGTCGCCGATGGCGTCGACGTCATCAACTACTCGATCTCCGGCTCCTCGCAGTACATCGTGAGCCCTGACGAAATCTCCTTCATGTTCGCGGCGGATGCGGGCGTCTTCGTGTCAACATCGGCCGGCAACAGTGGCGACACCGTCGGTGCGAGCAGCGTGGCCCACAACGGCCCGTGGGAGATGACGGTGGCGGCCAGCACCCACTCGCGGGGCAGCAGCAACACCGTCACCCTCGGTAACGGTGCGGTCTACCACGGTGTCGGCGTCTCGGCCGGCATCGGACCCAAACCGCTCATCAACTCCACGGACGCTGTCATCGCCGGAGGCAACCCCACCGCGGCACGGCTGTGCCTCAGCAGCACGACCGGCGGCAACGACCTCGACCCGGACAAGGTGACCGGCAAGATCGTCATCTGCACCCGCGGCACAAACGCCCGCGTCGACAAGTCGCAGGCCGTCAAGGAGGCCGGGGGCGTGGGCATGATCCTGGTCAATACCAGCGATGCTCAGTCGCTGAACGCCGACTTCCACATCATCCCGACGAGCCACCTCAACGCCACCGACGGCAGCGCGGTCGTTGCGTATGCCGCGGCCGCCGGTTCCGCGGCGACGGCGACGATCTCGGTACGCGACACCACCCCGGTGCGCGCGCCGGAGATGGCCGGGTTCTCCTCCTACGGTCCGGCCCTGGCCGGCGGCGGTGACCTCCTCAAGCCGGACATCACGGCGCCCGGCGTCGACGTCATCGCGGCGGTCGCCCCCCCGGGCAACAACGGCAACAGCTTCGACGCCGACTCGGGCACCTCCATGTCGGCACCGCACATCTCCGGCATCGCGGCGCTCGTCATCCAGGCCCACCCGACGTGGTCCCCGATGTGGGTCAAGTCGGCCCTGATGACCACGGCATCACCGTTGGACAACAAGGGCCTGCCGATCCAGCGATCGGGCCACGACGCCACGCCGCTCGACTACGGCAACGGCCACGTGACCCCGGCGAAGGCGTTCGACCCCGGCGTCGTCTATGACAACGACCTGACCGACTGGGTCCGGTACGGCTGCGGGATCGGGCAGATGCAGCTGGTCTTCGAGGCATCGGTCTGCCAGAGCTCCGGGTCCATCGAGGCGAGCAACCTCAACTACCCGAGCATCGCGGTCTCCGGTCTCGCCGGCAGCCAGACGGTGACCCGCACGTTGACAAACACCTCGGTCAAGGCATCGCAGTACAAGCCCGAGGTCGTGGCGCCGGCAGGCTTCACCGCCAAGGTCAACGTGGACAAGCTGACCATCCCGCCCCTGCAGTCGCGCTCGTTCACGGTGACCTTCACGCGGACGACCGCGACCCTCGACCAGTGGGCGTTCGGCTCGTTGACCTGGTCCGACAAGCGGGGCCACTCGGCCCGCAGCTCGGTCGCGCTGAAGCCGACTGCTGCCCTGGTTCCGGACGAGGTCTCGGGCACCGGCATCAGCGGTTCGAAGGCGATCACTGTCACCCCCGGCTACTCCGGCACCCTGAACGCCGTCGTCGCCGGTCTCACCCCGGCCACGGTGGCCAGTCCGAATGCCAACACCGGCGGCACGGCCACGACGACGTTCGTCGCTCCGCCCGGCACCACGGTGCTCCGGTTCGCGACATACGACGCGGACTACCCGGCCGGCACCGACGTCGACCTCGAGGTCAAGAAGGACGCGGTGATCGTCGGTTCCAGCGGCGGCGCGACGGCCGAGGAGTCAGTCAACCTGTCGGGTGCGGACCTCGGTGGCACCTACACGGTGGAGGCGACCTACTTCGCGGGCGCCACATCGTCGCTGGCGATCCAGGTCAACTCCTTCGCCGTGGGGACCACGGCGGCGGGCAACCTGACGGCCACCCCGGC
>JBDTBX010000445.1:0-6699 GCA_039923915.1 Nostocoides sp.
CCCTGCCCGGCGAGGAAGCGCTCGGCGGCGACGGCCGCCCCGTCCTCGAGGGTGAGCGGGCGCCGGTGCATCACGTAGCCGTCGGCGTAGACGCGTTCGTCCATGAGGATGGGCGCCAGAGCAGGCAGGTCTTCGGTCCTGAGCAGGTCGAGCCGAACCACCTCGCCGATGATCGGATCGGGGGGTGGCAGAACGGCATTCACGATGTCTCCCCTGGGTAGACAACGCCGAGTTGCTGACGGATCGAGTCCATGGTCGCCATGATGGCCACTGTCTCGTCGAGCGGCATCAGCTCGGACTCGGTGCGGCCCTCGGTGATACAGCGCGCGACCTCGGCGGCCTCGTGGGCCAGTCCGTGCTCACGGGTCGCCGGCTCGAACGCCGGCGCCGTCGAGCCGTCGCGGGCGGTGAACCGGACCGTGCCGGCTCCGTAGAACGGACCGTCCACGTCCAGCCGCCCCGCCGTCCCGATGACCGAGGCCGTCGTAGCGGTCCGGGCAAGCATCGTCGCGTGCAGCACACCGAGCCCACCGCCCGCCCCGCGCACGGTCATCGCCTCCTGGCCGTCGACCCCCACGGCGGTCAGGTCACCGACGGCCATCGCCGACGTCAGACCCCCGAGCACCATCGACGCGAACGACAACGGATAGATACCGAGGTCGAGCAGCGCGCCGCCGGCCAGCGCCGGGTCGGCCAGCCGCTGCGGCCCCCCGGGGTACAGAGGCTGGCCGTGGTCGGCGAACACCGTCTCGACGGAGCCGAGCAGCCCGCCTTCGACGCACTGCCGGATCACGTCGTAGTGCGGCAGGAACCGCGCCCACATCGCCTCCATGACGAACAGGCCCCTCGCCCGGGCTACCGAGACCACGTTGCGTGCCTCGGAAGCGTTGCGCATGAACGCCTTCTCCACGAGCACCGGCTTCCCGGCGTTGAGGGCGAGCAGGGCGTGCTCGTGGTGCTCGGAGTGCGGGGACGCGACGTAGACGACGTCGACCGACGGATCCTCGACGAGCGCGGCGTACGAGCCGTATGCCGCATCGACCCCGAACTCGGTGGCAAACGCCTGCGCCCGCTCCAGTGATCGCGATGCGACCGCCGAGATCCGTTGCTGTGTCACGGCATTGAGCGCAGCGGCCATCGAGCGGGCGATGCCGCCGGGGGCAAGGATCCCCCAGCGGAGGGGTGGTGCGGCCCCGGGGTCGGGAGTCCGGGGCGACGGCAGGGCGAGCCGTGGAGAGAGGGGCACGGTGAGCGGCGGGGAGGAGGTCACCTGACCCATCCTGACGCCCCCGCCCCACTGAGCGCACGAGACCGGCGTTCCATGGGGGTCGGAAACGCCGGAAACGCCGGAAACGCCGGTTGCCGCCTGACGTCAGTCGATCGAGATCGAGATGGTCGGCCAGCCCGTCGCCCCGGAGGGGTAGGAGTCGGCGAGCGACACCGTCTGGACGGCTCCGGAGTCGTCGGTGGCCCGGGCCACGATCGTGTGCTTGCCGTGCGTCGCATCCCACGGGAGGTACCACTGACGCCAGTAGTCGATGCCTGCGTCCGGCCCCATCGTCGCCTGCTGCCACGGTCCGCCGTCGACCTGCACCTCGACTCCCTTGACGCCCCGGTGCATGGCCCAGGCGACGCCGCCGATCGCGATCTGGCCGGCCTTGGCGCCGTCGTGCGGGACGTCGATCCGGGCCTCGGTGAGCACCGGGGCGTCGGTGGCCCACCCGCGTTGGGTCCAGTAGGCCGAGTGCGCGGCATACGACGACAGGGTCAGCTTCGTGACCCACTTGGTCGCGCCGGTGAACCCGTAGAGGCCGGGCGTGACCAGCCGCGCGGGGAAGCCGTGGGCGGCCGGCAGCGGCGCCCCGTTCATCCCCACGGCGATGAGCGCGTCCCGCCCGTCGGTGAGGGCGGCGAGCGGCGTCGAGATGGTCATGCCGCTCGTCGAGGTGCTGAACACCTGCTCCGCGCCCGGCCTGATCCCAGCCTGCTTCAACACCTCGGCCGTCCGGACCCCCAGCCAGCTGGCTCCGCCGGTGAGGTCGCCGTTCACCTCGTTGGAGACGCAGGCGAGGGTGATGTCGCGCTCGATCATCGGCATCGCCAGCAGCTCGGCATAGGTGATCGTCAGCGGGTTGTCGACCTGGCCGCCCACGGTGAGAGTCCACGACGAGGAGTCGACGCGCGGCACGATGAACTCGGTGTCGACGCGGTAGAACGAGCCGGCGTCGGTCCGCCAGGGCGTGATGCCCGGGACCTTGGCGTCAAGGCTGGTCGGCAGCGGGGGGAGCACGGCCGTCGGCGTGGGCAGGGCGATGGGCGGTGCGGTCGACGTGGCCCCGGCAGCGTTGGGCAGAACGATCGCCGCGACCGATCCGGCCCCGATGACCCCGGCGCCGGCGAGGAAGGCGCGGCGGCCGTCGGGGAGCGGGTGGTCGTTGACGTCCACGGCGGCGGGCGTGTGCCGCGGCTCGGCGAAGCCGGTCGCGCGCTCGCGCAGCCAGGCGAGGACGACGAGTCCGACGCCCGCGGCAGCCATCGACGGAATCGGGCTGGCCATGGCAGCATCCGGCCGGGATGCGGCGGCCACCGCGGCGAGGGCTGCCAGGCCGATGAGCAGGACCCGGGCGAGAAGCGGCCGGGTGCGACCGACCAGGCCGATCCCGGCCGCGGCCAGCACCGTGACGACGGCGACGCAGGTGAGCAGGAACGGCTTGTCCGCCGTCCCCAGCGTGGACACGGCCCACTCCTTGACGGGGGTGGGCGTGCTGTCGACGACGGTCCCGCCGATGGCCAGCACGGGCGAGGAGGACGGCCCCGTCCACAAGATCGCGAGCAGGTGTCCGATCGCCATGCCGGCGACCGCGGCGACGACTCCGGACACGGCATACGGCCAGCGAAGGGTGCGCACCTGCCCAGTCTGCGCTCCCCACCGGCGCGCACGTCTTACTCGTGGCTTACGGGTAGCGTTGTCGGCTGTGAGCAGCACGCGCGGGCCCGTGTTCAGCCGGTTCATCGCCACCGGGGGGTTCGTCGGAGCAGTTCTCGGGGCTCTCGCGGCGGCGTTCACCCGCACCGCGCCTGACTACGGCACGTTCGCGGCATACGGATATTTCGCCATTGCCGGAATCGTCCTGGGCGGTCTGCTCGGTGCTGTCCTTGCCATCGCGCTCGACAGACCTACACGCGAGTAACGTCACGCGCGAGCGCTCCTGCTCCCGAGATCGGAGACACCGATGAAGTGGTTCCTGCTGCTCCTCCTGCTCCTCATCATCCTGTTCGTGATCTGGTGGTTCATGCGCCGCCAGTCCGCCAGCGCCGACCCGATGGACGCCTACTCCCCAACCAGCGAGGACGGCTCCGGGTCAAGCGCGACGACGGACGCAGCTGACACCGGGAACGGCTGGGAGGCCGAGCCGGTGGCCGCTGCGCCGATGGTCCAAGCGCCTGCTGCTGAGCCGGTTGCCGAGGCTCGTGGTGCGGCGGCTCCTGCTGCCGAGGACAGCGCCGCGTCCTCGGACTGGGCCAGCGAGGTCCCGGACACGACCGAGAGCGACGAGGCCGTCGACCTGACCGCCGATGGTGACGATGCCGAGCCCGAGGTCAACATCGCGACCTCGACGGGCGCGGGCGCTGGCGCCGGGGCTGCCGCCGCCACCTCGTCCGCAGCGGCAGCCAGCGCAGCCGCGTCGGACGAGCCCGCGGCGCACGGGCCGGGCAGCGCCAAGCCGGCTGCCGACGGCTCCGGCCCCGCCGGCTGGACGGTCAAGGGCAACGAGGACTCGATGCTCTACCACTCGCCCGAGTCGCCGTGGTACGCCCGGACCAGGGCCGAGGTCTGGTTCAGGGACGAGCCCGCGGCGCAGGCCGCCGGCTTCACCCGCTGGGACCACAAGGACTGAATCGGCTCCAGAACGCCGGCGGCGGCCCATCCCGACTCGGGGTGGGTCGTCGCTGCGTTTCCCGGGCCGCTGGCTGTGGGAGAATCGGGCCGTGGCTCGCGGCGATGGACTCCTCACCCATGACCTGCTTCCCGGCGAGAAGGGCCCCCAGGACGCGTGCGGCGTCTTCGGCGTCTGGGCTCCCGGCGAGGACGTCGCCAAACTGACCTACTACGGCCTGTACGCCCTGCAGCACCGCGGGCAGGAGAGTGCCGGCATCGCCACGTCCGACGGCAAGCGGTTGCTCGTCTACAAGGACATGGGCCTGGTCTCCCAGGTCTTCGACGAACGCTCGCTGGCCTCGCTCAAGGGTTATGTCGCGATCGGCCATTGTCGTTACTCCACGACCGGCGGATCGACCTGGGAGAACGCCCAGCCCACCCTCGGCGGCCACGACGGCAGCACGGTCGCCTTGGCTCACAACGGCAACCTGATCAACAGCGCCGAGCTGCGCGAGCTCGTCGAGGACCGCTCGCCCGCCGGTGCCGCCCACCTCAGTGAGCTCCGTCGCGGCAACACGACCGACACGGCCCTGGTCACCGCCCTGCTCGCCGACGACCCCGACCGGTCGCTGGAGGCCCGAGCCCTCGAGGTGCTGCCCCTCCTCAAGGGCGCGTTCTGCTTCGTCTTCATGGACGAGCACACCCTGTATGCCGCGCGCGACCCGCAGGGGATCCGTCCCCTCGTCCTGGGCCGGCTGGACCGCGGCTGGGTCGTGGCGTCGGAGACGGCGGCCCTGGACATCGTGGGCGCGGCCTTCGTCCGGGAGATCGAGCCGGGCGAGCTGCTGGCCATCGACGCCGACGGGCTGCGCTCCACCCGCTTCGCCAGCCCGGAGCCCAAGGGGTGCGTGTTCGAGTACGTCTACATGGCGCGGCCGGACTCCACGATCGCCGGCCGCTCGGTGCACGCGACCCGGGTCGACATCGGCCGCCGGCTGGCCCGCGAACACCAGATCGACGCCGACCTCGTCATCCCGACGCCGGAGTCGGGCACACCCGCCGCGATCGGCTACGCGCAGGAGTCGGGCATCCCCTACGGCCAGGGGCTGGTCAAGAACGCCTATGTCGGCCGCACCTTCATCCAGCCCAGCCAGACCATCCGCCAGCTCGGCATCCGGCTCAAGCTCAACCCGCTCCGCGAGGTGATCCGCGGCAAGCGGCTCATCGTCGTCGACGACTCGATCGTCCGCGGCAACACCCAGCGGGCCCTCGTCCGGATGCTCCGCGAGGCCGGCGCGGCCGAGGTCCACGTCCGGATCTCCTCACCGCCCGTGCGCTGGCCGTGCTTCTACGGCATCGACTTCGCGACCCGGGCCGAGCTGATCGCCACCGGCCTCGGGGTCGAGGAGGTATGCCGGTCGATTGGCGCCGACACCCTCGGTTACATCTCGCTCGCCGGGATGATCGAGGCCACGGAGCAGCGCGCCGACCGCCTGTGTACCGCCTGCTTCACCGGCAACTACCCTCTTCCGCTGCCGGCCGAGGACCGGCTCGGCAAGGGCGTCCTCGAGCTCCAGCTGCCGGTCGATGTCGTGGCGCAGGCTGTCGCGCGCCCCTGACATGCGGCGACACCCATCCACCACGCGTCCCTGGAGCGGCTTGCTCGGGCGGCGGCTGCTCCGTCAGGTCGACCTGTCCAAGATCACCGAGGTGCCGAGGCCGCTGCACTTCCCGCTCCAGCGCGACGGCCTCGACCCGGTCGCCCGGCTCGGCGAGGTCCGCGATGGCGGGCCGATCCACCAGCTGGCATCGGTCTTCGGCCTGCGTGTCTGGATGGTGTCGGGCGTGGAGGAGAACCGCGCAGTGCTGGCCGACTCGGAACACTTCAGCACCGACATCCGGCGCTATGTGGGGCGTGAGGGCGCCACCGGTGCCGACGCCATCGGCGGCCTAGGCTTCACCGACCCGCCCGACCACACCCGTCTGCGGAGGCTGCTGACGCCCGAGTTCACGATGCGCCGGCTGGCCCGGCTGCAGCCTCGCATCGACGAGATCGTCGAGGAGCGGTTGGACGCCCTCGAGGCGGCGTCGGCGGGGCGCAGCGAACCGGTCGACCTCGTCGACGAGTTCGCCTTCCCAGTGCCCTTCCAGGTGATCTGCGAGCTGCTCGGCGTCGCGCCGGAGGATCGCGACCTGTTCCGACGGCTGGCCCATTCCCGGTTCGACGTCAGCGAGGGCGGGCTGGGGGCGTTCGGGGCGATGTCCCAGTCGCGGGACTTCCTCATCGAGAGCGCTGCGCGGCAGCGGGTCGAGCCGCGCGACGGGCTGATCAGCGGTCTCATCGCCCAGCACGGTGACGACCTCACCGACGACGAGCTCGGTGGGCTCGCCGACGGCGTCTTCACCGGCGGCTACGAGACCTCGGCGAGCATGATCGCGCTGTCGGCACTGACCCTGACCCGGTCGCCGGCCGTGCGCGACCGGCTGGCCGCCGACCCGGCCGACTCCACCTTTGCTGACGCGGTCCTCGAGGAGCTGCTGCGCTACCTGTCGGTGGTCCAGATCGCGTTTCCGCGGTTCGTCCGCGCCCCGTTCGAGCTCTTCGGCCAGTCCTTGGCGCCCGGTGACGTCGTCATCTGCTCGCTGAGCGGTGCCAACCGTGACCGGGCGCTCGCCGGCGAGGACGCCGAGCGGTTCAACCCGGGCCGGCACGCTGGTCGGCCGCTCACCTCCCACCTCGCCTTCGGCCACGGCATGCACCGCTGCATCGGTGCCGAACTCGGCCGGATGGAGCTCCGGTCGGCCGTCCCGCGGCTTTT